>DATHJB010000145.1 GCA_035316325.1 Acidimicrobiales bacterium | reverse complement strand
CTTGTTGTTGTCGTTGCCGCCGCGGAGCTGGTCTCTGAGCTGTCCGCGGAGGTTGCGTTGGAGGCGTCGCTTGGCGCGGGCCTTGACGTTGGGCTTGGCCTTCTCGAGCTGCCCGCGGAGGCCCTTGGCGTCCTTCTTCAGGGGCGTCTTCGGCTGCTGGGGCCCACCGGAGCCACCCGGGCCCCGTCCGGGCCCCCGGCTGCCGGCGCCGCTGGCCGGGCGACCGGTGGGCGGCTTGGTGCCGGGACGTCCCGCCCGGGCCGCCTGACCCGCACCCCGCCCGGCGGCCTGGGCGCCGCGGGTCGCCGTCTGCGTCGCTCCCCGGCCGGCCGCGCCGGCGCCTCGGGTGGCGCCTCGGGCGGCTCCCTGGGCGCCCTTGCCGGCGGCCTTCCCTGCCGCCTGGGCACCCTTCCCCGCCACCCGACCGGCCACCGCCCCCGCCCGGGCCGTCACCTGGGCGCCCACCTGCGCCACCCGCTGGGCCACGACGGCCACTACCTGGATCGCCACGGCTCAGCCCATCCCTCTCAGTGCGCGTCCTCGGACCAGTGCCATGGCTCGCACAGGCCGCAGTCGAGGACGTGGAGGCCGTACTTGCCGGCGTTGGCGTCCAGCCACCGGAAGCACGACGTCGACGTGGTCATCAGGGAGCTGCCGGCGCAGCCGAAGTCGATGGCGACGCCCCGCTCGTGCCGCGATTGGCCCGGAATCGCCACCGGGCTGCCCTGGCCGTCGTCGTCGCACTGCATCGACGGCATCTCGTAGATGGCGTAGTGGCTGGTGCCGCAGTTGCGCTTCCGCGACGCGATCTGCTCCTGGTAGGTGCGGAAGCTGCTGACCGAGACGAGCTTCACCCCGTCGCTCCAGGCGGCGTCGATCAGCGCCTGCACCTGGGCGGCGATCTCCACGCTGACGGTGAGCGTCTCGCCGCCGGCCGGCACGCGCAGGTCGACGACGTCGAGCGGCCCGTTGGCGGTCTGCACGGTGCGGGCGCCGGCGGGGGGCGGGCCGAAGTCGCCCGCCGGCCCGAGGTCGATGTCGGCGACCGCGGCCCGGATCCGCTCGATCTCGGCGAGGGCCTTGGCGTTGTGGGCGGTCGCCTCGCCCGCGGGGACGCCGCCCGCGTCGGTCACGCCGCCGACGCCGGCGTTGTAGGCCGCGATCGTGTACTTCCAGTCCTGGTACCGGGCGTCGTCCGCCTGCAGGAGCTCCTGGCGGTAGGTGGTCATCTCCCGGGCGGCACCGTGGGCGGCGTCGTACCAGTTCCAGGGATCGGCCACGCCGTCGCCGTCGCCGTCGGCGGCGAAGCCCACCGAGTAGTGGGCGCCCTCGGGCGACGGCGGTCCCTCGACGTGGGCGTCGAAGCGGTCCCGGCCGACCCGCCAGATGTCGCCCAGGTGCTGCATCGGGCCGCGGGCGCCGGCTCCGTTCACCGAGTACCTCGGGGCGCAGCCCGCGTCCCGGTTGGTGCCGTGCTCGCACTCGGCCCAGCCGACCCCGGCCAGCACGATCCACTCGATCGGGTAGCTGCCCGCGGCCGACGAGTAGGCGCTCAGCGCCTCGCCCGCGATGCCGGTGGCCCGGGCGACCTCGGGCAGGAGCTCCACCGGGATCGCCCCGGGGAACTGCATGCCCATCTGGGCGGCGGCCTGCTGCTCCAGGGTCTCCTCGTCGGGGCTGCCGGCGATGCTGAACAGGATGAACACCAGGGGGGCGACGAAGGCGAGGACCAGGGCCAGGACCTGGACGAGGATGAGTCGTCTGACGAGCTTGCGGCTCTTCTTGGTCTTCTCGAGGGCCTTCTCGCCGTCCTTGGTGAGCAGGAGGCGTTTGATGCGCTTCTTGGCGAAGCGGAGGGCTTTGCGGGGGGTCTGCTTGGCGAGGCGTCCGGTGGCGTTGGCGATGCCGTCGCCCTGGAGGAGGTTGGGGTCCTTGTTCTTGTTGTTGTCGTTGCCGCCGCGGAGCTGGTCTCTGAGCTGTCCGCGGAGGTTGCGTTGGAGGCGTCGCTTGGCGCGGGCCTTGACGTTGGGCTT
>DATHJB010000144.1 GCA_035316325.1 Acidimicrobiales bacterium | reverse complement strand
GCTCGGCTACCGCCTGTGGCGCTGGGCCTGGGGCCAGGGCTACGCGACCGAAGGCGCCCGGGCCCTCATCGCCCACGCCTTCACCCGGCTCGACGTCTGCCGCATCTGGGCCGAGACCATGGCGGTCAACACGGCCTCGCGGCGGGTGATGGAGCGCTCCGGGCTGCGCTACGTCCGGACGTTCCACTTCGAATGGGACGACCCGCTCCCCGGCACCGAGCACGGCGCGGTCGAGTACGAGATCCTCGGCCGCGACTGGGAGAGCGGCAGCCCAGCTAGCGAGTGAGGGATCGACGGACGACCGACTCGATGGAGCGGGGGGTCACCTGGGGGAGGGGGATGTGCCGGGCGTTCATCGACGTGGCCAGCTCGGCGGCGAGGCCGAGGGCGGTGGGGCTCGGGGGTTCCGCGTCGAGGACGACGGACTCGATGCCGGCGGCGGCGACCGACCGGGCCGCGTCGTGGGCCCGGGTCAACGCGTCGGGAGCTCCGGTGGCGCGGCCGTCGGTGAGGAGCACCAGCAGCGGGAGGGCTCCCCGAGCCGAGCTGCGGTGGGCGATGGCCAGGGCCGTGGCGATGCCCTCGGCGAGCGGGGTCGGGCCACCGGTCGGGAGGTCGGCCAGGCGGGCCCGGGCCAGCTCGACGCTGCCGGTCGGCGGCAGGACCTCGGCGGCGTCCCGGTCGCGGAACGCGACCAGCGCGACCTCGTCGCGCTGCAGGTAGGCGTCGGCGAGCAGTGACAGGACCGCCCCGGTGGCGGCGTCGACCCGGGCGGACGTGCCCATCGAGCCGCTGGTGTCGACGCACAGCACCACCGTGCGCGACTGGGGCTCGGCCCGGCGGGGCTCACGGAGGTCGTCGTAGGTCAAGGCCGGGCCGTCGGGGTCGCTCAGCCGGCGGTGCAGCGCCGATCGCACGGTCGCCAGCACCGCCACGCCCTGCGGGTCGTCCGACGCCGGCAGCTGGTGACCGACCGTGCGGCCCCGTCCCTCGACCATCGGTCGACGGTTGGGGTCGAGGCCGAGGCCCTCGTCCGGCGGCCGGGACAGGGCATCGCCGGCCAGGTCGCGCCACGACGGCGAGTTCTCCGGCGCATCCGCCGGCCCGCCGCCGCTGTCGTCAGAGCCAGAGCCAGAGCCAGATCCAGAGCCAGAGTCGGCACCGTCGGAACCCTCGGGCGGCGACGGCGGGTCGTCATCGGACGAGGCCGACGACGAGGACGAGTGGGCGTCGTCGAGCGCCGAGGCGAGCTCCTCCGGCGACAGCGACGGCGGGTCGAACGGGCGACGACGGCGGCGGTGGGCCAGCGCCAGCGGCGCGACCCGGGCCACGTCGTCCTCGTCGGCCGCGACCCGACCCTCCCAGCCGGCCAAAGCCGCCGCCGCACGGCACAGCACCAGGTCGGCCCGCAGGCTCTCGGCACCCACGCTCACGGCCAGCCGTGCCGCGAACGACACGACCTCGTCGGGCAGCTCCGCCGACCGGGCGGCGGCCAGGCGCCAGCGCAGCTCCTCGTCGCCCGCGGCAGCGGCCGCCACCGGCGCCCCCGCGTCGTGGGCCAGGCGGCGGCGGACGGCCTCGGCCCGCAGGACCGGGTCCCGCGGCGTCGCCACCTCGACGGCCAGCCCGAAGCGGTCGAGCAGCTGCGGCCGCAGCTCGCCCTCCTCCGGGTTCATCGAGCCCAACAGCACGAACCGGGCCGGGTGCTCGTGCGACACCCCGTCACGCTCCACCCGGTGCACCCCCGAGGCGGCGGCGTCGAGCAGGGCGTCGACCAGGTGGTCCGGCAGCAGGTTCACCTCGTCGACGTACAGCACCCCGCCGTGCGCGGCCGCCAGCAGGCCGGGCCGGAACTGCTCCCCGGCTCCCTCCAGCGCGGCCCGCAGGTCGAGGCTGCCCAGCACCCGGTCCTCGGTCGCCCCGACGGGCAGCTCCACGAATGGCGCACCCCCGGGCAGCAGGCCCGCCAGCCCCCGGGCCAGCGTCGACTTGGCCGAGCCCTTCTCGCCCCGCAGCAGCACGCCCCCGATCGCCGGGTCGACCGCGGCCAGCAGCAACGCCAGCCGCGCCTCGTCCTGCCCCACCACGGCCGAGAACGGGAACGCGTCCTTCATCGGGACTCCTCCCAGCCCTCGGCCTCCAACACGGCGTCGACCAGGGTCTTCCGGGCGGCGTCGGACGCGTCCCACATGCCCCGCCGGTCGGCTTCCAACAGCCGTTCGGCGATGGAGCGCAGGGCCGTCGGGTTCGACTGGGCGAAGAACTCCCGCAAGGCCGGGTCACCCACGTAGGCCGACGTCACTCGCTCGTACATCCAGTCCTCCACCACCTGCGCCGTCGCGTCGTAGCCGAACAGGTAGTCGACGGTCGCCGCCAGCTCGAAGGCGCCTTTGTAGCCGTGGCGCCGCATGGCGTCGATCCAGCGGGGGTTCAGCACCCGGCTGCGCACCACCCGGGCCGCCTCCTCCGACAGCGCCCTGACCTGGGGCGCGGCGGGATCCGAGGTGTCGCCGAACCACGCCCGGGGGGACCGGCCGGTCAGGGAGCGCACCGCCGCGACCATGCCGCCGTGGTCCTGCAGGTAGTCGTCGCTGTCGAAGATGTCGTGCTCGCGGTTGTCCTGGTTCTTGACCGCCACCTCGATGGCGGCGAACCGGCGCCGCATCGCCTCGGGGGCGGCCTCGCCGAACCGGCCCCGCCCGTAGGCGAACCCCGACCACGCCAGGTACACCTCGGCCAGGTCGGCGTCGGTGCGCCACGACCCCCGCTCCAGCACCGGCAGGATGCCCGACCCGTAGCCCCCCGGTGGAGGCCCGTACATGCGGGCGTCGGCCGTGCCGGCGGCGCGCACCGGGTTCTGGTCGGCCGGTTCGTCCAACGCCGCCACCAGCGCCACCGCGTCGTCCAGCAACGAGATGAGGTGGGGGAAGGCGTCACGGAAGAAGCCGGAGATCCGCAGCGTCACGTCGACCCGGGGCCGCCCCAGCTCCGAGAGCGGGATCTCCCGCAACCCGGTCACCCGCTGCGACTCGGGCTCCCAGACGGGTCGCACGCCGAGCAGCGCCAGCGCCTGGGCGGCATCGTCGCCGCCGGTGCGCATGGCCGCCGTGCCCCACAGCACCAGCCCGACGGTGCGGGGCGGCTCGCCGGTCTCGGCGACGTGCCGCTCCACCAGCGCCGACGCCAGCCGCTGGCCGACCTCCCACGACAGCGGCGACGGCAGCGCCTTGGGGTCGACCGAGTAGAAGTTGCGCCCGGTCGGCAGCACGTGGGCGCCGCCCCGGGTGGGTGCGCCGCTCGGCCCGGCCGGCACGTAGCGACCGTCGAGGGCGCCGAGCGTGTTGGCGATCTCGTCGGGCGTCCGGCGCAGCGCCGGGACCAGCCGGGAGCAGATCCACTGTTCGACGGCCGAAACTTCGACAGAAGTGGTCGCCAGAGCGCCGTCTGTGTCGAAGTTTCGGGCCGCCAGCGCCAAGACCCGCCGGCGGCACTCGGCCTCCACGGCGTCGACCTCGACCCGCCGCCCGGCCGCCAGGTCGACGCCCAGCGACTCGGCCACCAGGCCCCGCAGCGACGGCACCGACCCCTGCGACAGCCGGGTGATGCCCAGCACCATGTCGACCAGGGCGTCGTCGACCGGCGCGGAGCCGAACACGTGCAGCCCTCCCCGGATCTGGGCGTCCTTCAGCGCGCACAGGTAGCCGTCGACGTGGAGCAGCAGGTCGTCGAACTCGTCGTCGCCCGGCGCCGTCCCGGCCGACGACGCCAGACCCAGGTCGCGGTGGATCTCTGCCTCCACCAGCAGGTCCCACACCTGCTGGCGCAGCGCCGGCAGCTTCGTCGGGTCCATCGCCTGTGCCTGGGCGTAGGCGTCGAGCAGCTGCTCCAGCCGGGCCAGCTCGTCGTAGGTGTCGGCCCGGGTCATCGGCGGTACGAGGTGGTCGACGACGACGGCGTGCGTGCGCCGCTTGGCCTGCGTCCCCTCACCCGGGTCGTTGACCACGAAGGGGTAGACGAACGGCACGTCGCCCAGCGCGGCGTCGGGGAAGCACGAGGCCGAGAGGGCGTTCGCCTTCCCGGGCAGCCACTCGAGCGTGCCGTGCTTGCCCATGTGGACGACGGCGTCGGCGCCCCACACGTCGTCCAGCCAGCGGTAGAAGGCCAGGTAGTGGTGGGGCGGCGGGATGTCCGGGGCGTGGTAGGTGCCGATGGGGTCGGAGCCGAAGCCCCGGGGCGGCTGGATGGTGACCAGCACGTTGCCGAAGTCGAGCCCGGGGAACACCAGGTCGAGCCCGTCGGTGTCGAGGTAGACGGCACCGGGGGCGGGCCCCCACACCGACTCCACCTGCTCCCGGGCGTCGGCCGGCAGGCCCGAGAACCAGGCCGAGTACTGGTCGCCCGGCATGTGGCCCACCGCCAGCGCCGCCTCGGCGGCCGTCAGCTCGGGGGTCTCGTAGGTGAGCCGGTCGGCGAGCGCCGCCATCAGCGCGTCGCCGTCGCGGGGGATGTCGCCGACCGCGTAACCGGCATCCCGCAGCGCCTCCAGCAGGCGGATCGTCGACGCCGGGGTGTCGAGTCCGACGGCGTTGCCCAGCCGGCTGCGCTTGGTCGGGTAGGCGGACAGCACGATCGCCACCCGCTTGTCGGCGGCGGGGGTGTGGCGCAGCCGTGCCAGCCGGGCGGCGATGCCGGCGACCCGCCGCGTCCGCTCGGGGTCGGTGCGGGAGGCGACCACCGGCGTGCCCAGGTCGCCGCCGTCGTCGACGGTCTCCTTGAAGGAGAAGGCGGGCCCGATGATGCGCCCGTCGAACTCGGGGATGGCGATCCCGGTGGCGACGTCGAGCGGTGAGAGGCCGGCGGCGTCGGCGAGCCAGGTGTCGCGGGGACGGTTCGACGAGGGCGCCTGCAGCACGGGTACGCCCAGGGCGGCCAGGTCGCCGACGTCCCACGTCTCGTCGGGCGAGAGGGTGGCGGCGGTGCCACCGGTGCCGGTCGACCCCATCGCCAGCACGCAGGTGACCAGGGCATCGACGCCGGCGTCCCGCACCAGGTCGAGGGCGGCCACCCGGCCGGTCTCGTCGGGCCGGAGCGAGTAGCAGTACACGGCGACGGGCTCGACCCCGGCGGCGTCGAGCGCCCCGCACAGGTCGTCGACGAACTGGGTGTTCCCCGCCAGCAGGTGCGCCCGGTAGAAGATCACGCCGACCCGCGGCTGCGGCTGTGGCCGCGACTGCCCGTCCTGAGCGACGGCCGGCGACGAGTAGATGCCCGCCATCGGCACGGGCACGGGGGGCCCGAAGCCGTACCCGCCCAGCAGGACGGTGTCGGCGACGAAGCGGAGCAGCTGCTCGACGTTGGCCGGACCGCCGCCCGCCAGGTACCGGTGGGCCTCGGTGGCCAGGCCGGTCGGCACGGTCGACAGCGCCGCCATCTCGGGGTCGGGCGTGACCTCGCCGCCCACGGCGACGAACGGGACGCCGGCCGCGAGGCAGTCGGCCCGCAGCCGGTCGAACGGCGCCTCCCACGACGCCCGCCCGCCCAGCAGCCGGATGACCACGGCCTCGACGCCGTCGAGCGACGGGGCCTGGCCCAGCACCGCCGGGTTGGCGGCCCGGACCGGCGGGAAGCCGTCGGGCAGGCGGTGCAGGATCGTCCGCAACGCCAGCAGCTCCGTGTCGGCGTTGCTCAACAGCAGGATCACAGCGGGCTCTTCTCCAACGACCGCTCGCCGAGACGGATGATGCGGGTGAGGGCCGCCAGGTCGAGGTGCGCTTCGAGGGCGTCGGCGACGGCGTCGAGGCGGGCCAGGCGGGCGGCGGCGAACGAGACGCCGGTGGGGGACCACCGCTTGCCGGCGACCTGGGCGACGTGCGCCAGCAGCGCGGCGCGGAAGCCGTCGTCCTCGAACAGGGCGTGGAGGCTGGTGGTGTAGAGGCGACCCGAGTGCCAGCCGAGGGGGGCGCCGTCGTCGGCCAGGAGCCAGGCCCGCAGCGCCGGGTCGGTGGACCGGACCCGACCGTGGTGGATGCGGTAGCCGGCCACCCGCTCGCCGGCGCCGGGGCCGTCGACCACCCGTCCCGACGGCCGGTCCAGCACCTTCGGGCCGGCGAAGCTGCTGGTGACCGGGAGCCACCCGAGGGCGGTGTCGGTGCCCGGTGGGCCCTCGACGCCCTGCGGGTCAGCGATCACGTCGCCGCACATCTGCAGGCCGGCGCACACGGCGACCACCGGCACACCGTCCAGGCGCTCGACCGCCGCGGCCAAGCCGGTCGAGACGAACCACGCCAGGTCGGACCGGGTCGCCTTCGAGCCGGGAAGGAACACCAGGTCGGGGCGGCCCAGCTCGGTGACCGAGCGGACCCAGCGCACCTGCACGCCGGGCTCCATCCGCAGCGGGTCGACGTCGCCGGCGTTGGCGACCAGGGGCCACCGGACGGCGGCGACGTCGAGCACGTCGCCCGTGCCCACCGGCGACGGATCGGCGTGATCGAGCGCCAGGGAGTCCTCGGCATCGATGGGGACGCCGGGCAGGTTCGGCACGACGCCCAGGGTCGGTACGCCGCACCGTCGCTCCAACTCCGCACAGGCGTCACCCAGCAGCGACGGGTCGCCCCGCAGCCGGTTGACCACGAAGCCCGCCACCCGTGCCCGCAACGCCGGGGGCAGCAGCTCGACCGTGCCGTAGAGCGAGGCGAACACCCCGCCCCGGTCGATGTCGCCCACCACCAGCGCCGGCAGGCCGGCGGCGTCGGCGATGCCGAGGTTCACCAGGTCGTGGTCCAACAGGTTGATCTCGGCGGGCGACCCCGCGCCCTCGCAGACCACCACGTCGAACTCGGCGCGCAGCGACTCCAGGGCCGCCAGCACGACCGGCCGCAGCGACGGCTTGGCCTCGTGGTACGCCCGGGCGCTCATCTCGCCCACGACCTGCCCCCGCACGACCACCTGCGACGTCCGCTCGCTGGTCGGCTTGAGAAGCACCGGGTTCATGTCGACGGTCGGCGACACGCCCGCCGCGAACGCCTGCACCCACTGGGCGTGCCCGATCTCGGCGCCGTCGGCGGTGACCGCGGCGTTGTTGGCCATGTTCTGGGCCTTGAACGGCGCCACCCGCACGCCGTTGCGAGCCAGCAGCCGGCACAGCCCGGCGACCACGAACGACTTGCCGGCGTCGCTGGTGGTGCCGCACACCATCACCCCGCCCCGCAACCCGTCGAAGCCGCTCATGAGCGACCCCCCGGCGAAATTGCGTGCATCCGCCCGCCATGTGCGGGTTTTCGAACGCAATTTGCCTCGGGGGTGGGCCGGGTACTCTCCGCGCCATGACCCGAGCCAAGTCCCTCGTCCTCGTCAACACCGGTCACGGCAAGGGGAAGTCGTCCTCGGCGTTCGGGGTGATGGTGCGGGGCTGGGCCCGGGGCTGGCGGGTCGGCGTGGTGCAGTTCGTGAAGGGCGGCAAGTGGAAGACCGGCGAGCGCAAGCTGGCCGACCAGCTCGACATCGAGTGGCACACCCTGGGGGACGGCTTCACCTGGGAGTCGACCGACCTGGAGCACACCGCCCAGCTCGGCCGCGACGCCTGGGAGGTGGTCACCGAGAAGCTGGCCTCCGGCGACTACGACCTGCTCATCCTCGACGAGCTGACCTACCCGATGAAGTACGGCTGGGTGCCCGTCGAGACCGTGGTGAAGGCGATCCGGGAGCGGGACCCCAAGACGAACGTGGTCGTGACCGGGCGTGACGCCCCCGACGAGCTGATCGAGCTGGCCGACACGGTGACCGAGATGCGGAAGGTGAAGCACGCCTACGACGAGGGGATCTCGGCGATGAAGGGCATCGAGTTCTGACCGCTGCCCGCGCCCACCCCCACCGGTGCCGCCGCCCCTGAGCGGGCCCGCTGCCGGACCCGCACGGACTCGGCGCACAGCAGACCGAAGCCGACCGTCAGCACCGACCACAGGATCAGGTTGCCGGCCAGCGACGCCACCCGGAACTGCCAGATCAGCTTGGCCCCGACGGCCGCGGGGATCGGATCGTCGATCGGCGGCATGACCGCCAGCAGCACCCCGAGCACGGCCACGACCGCGACGGCGACCGCGACGCCGCGCCGCGGGCCCGGCCAGTCGGCCCGACGCAGCCGCGCCGACAGGTGGGCGGCACCCGCCAGCAGCACGCCGGTGAGGGCCACCAGCAGGAAGAACAGGCGTTGACGCTCGCCCGCCGTGGTGGGGTCGCCTACCGCGGGCGGGTTCGGCGGGTACTTGAACCACGGCACGACGGTGATGGCGCCGGCCAGGATCGACCCGGTGATCGCGATGCGACGGAACGGGTCGAGCCAGGCCCCCCGCAACGACAGCGACCCGGCCGCTAGCAGCAGCCCGCAGGCGCCGCCGAACAGGGCGTAGGCCAGGAACAGCCCGGGGCCGCTCTGCGTGGGCCGGCTCACCTCGATGGAGTCGTCGCCGTGCTCCTCCTCGGCGGGGTGGCCCACGTCGTCGCCAGCAGACGGCGACGCCGAGGCTTCGGCGGTCGCTTCCTCGATGGCGATGGCCTGGTCGACCAGGGGCTCGCCCACGATCGACGCGTAGATGGCGGCCACGAGCCCGGCCGCGATGCCGCACACGACGGCCCAGCCGATGACCGAGCCGGGGCGCGCGACGTCAAGTCGCTGCAACATGATCGGTTCTCCCGCGGTGCGTCAGTGGCAGGGCGCGCCGATGAGGTGGCGCCCGTCGTGGAAGAACTCGTGGAAGAACGTGCCCGTGCTGTCGAGCACCCGGGTGAGCTGACCGTTGTCGAAGCCCACCAGCCAGACGAGGCCGGCCGCGAAGGCCAGCAACGCCAAGAGCATCCAGGTGGGAACCACAGCGAAATCCGTGGCCTCGGCGACAGCGACCTCAGCAGGTGCGGCGGTGACGGCGATCGGGTCCATGGGTACCTCCATCCTCGTGGAAGGGGCGATGGCTCGCCCTTGTGTTGCCCACGGTCGGTCTCCTGGCTCCCGGGTCGACGCTCGCCCCGCCTTCCCAGGCCGACGTTGGCCCAGTGGCGAAAGTGGGGTTTCGCTCTCCGGTCACAGTGGCGGGACCGCGTCGGAATCTCACCGACTTCCCGGAACCGTGGTCGTTTCCGACACTACTCCACGCAGTGCGCGGAAAGCCCCCTCCTGCTGGCGATTCCGAGCCTCCGTACCTGGTTACCGCCCCGACAGGTACTCGTGGAGCGTCTCGGTCTCGGTCTCCAGCTCGCCGATCCGGGTCTTCACGACGTCACCGATGCTGACGATGCCCGCCAGCCCGTCCTCGTCGACCACCGGGATGTGCCGGATGCGACGCTCGGTCATCATCGTCATCAGCTCGTCGACGGTGGCCTGCGGACCGCACGTCGTGACCTCCGCGGTCATCAGGTCGCTGACCCGGCCCTTGAGGATGCCCGGGCCGCCGGAGGCGAGGCCCCGCACGACGTCGCGCTCGGACAGGATCCCCACGATCCCGCCCTCGTCGTCGGCGACCACCAGTGCCCCGACGTTGTGCTCCCCCAGGATGGCGACGGCCCGGGTGACGGTCTCGTCGGCGGCGACGGTGACGACGTCGCGCCCCTTGCGGAGAAGGATGTGCTCGATCAACAAGCGGGGTACCTCCTTGGAACCTTGCCAGATGCCGTGAACGCACTGTCCCATACCCATCGAGGGCGCCGCGCCGGCACGATGGACGGATGAACTTCTTCGACGTCGACCGGGCGCGCGCCGACACGCCCGGCTGCAGCCGAGTGGTCCACCTCAACAACGCCGGCAGCAGCCTCCCGCCCACGCCGGTGCTCGACGCCCAGCTCACCTGGCTGCAGGAGGAGGCGGTGACGGGCGGCTACGAGTACGCGGCGCAGCGGGCCGACGACCTCGACCGGGCCTACGACGAGGTGGCCGCGCTCATCGGCGCGTCGAGGGACGAGATCGCCCTCGTGGAGAGCGCCACCACGGCGTGGCAGCAGGCGTTCTGGTCGCTGCCGCTGGCGCCCGGCGACCGCATCCTCACCTGCGAGGCCGAGTACGCGTCGAGCTACATCGGCTACCTGCAGGCGGTCGAGCGCAAGGGCGTGCGCGTGGAGGTGGTGCCCAGCGACGAGGCCGGCGACATCGACCTCGCCGAGCTGGAGCGGAGGCTCGACCCCTCCGACCAGGCCCGCCACGGCCGGGTGGGCCTCGTCGGCGCCACCCACGTGCCCACCAACGGCGGCCTGGTGAACCCGGTCGAGGCGGTGGGCCGGCTGACCCGGGCCGCGGGCGTGCCGTTCCTGCTGGACGCCTGCCAGTCGGTGGGCCAGCTGCCGGTCGACATGGACGCGATCGGCTGCGACATGCTCTCCGCCACCGGCCGCAAGTTCCTCCGCGCACCGCGGGGCACCGGCTTCCTCTACGTGCGGCGGGCGTGGATCGAGCGCATGGAGCCGGCGTTCCTCGACCTGCTGGGAGCGACGTGGACGGCGCCCGACCGCTACGAGGTCCGCCCCGACGCCCGGCGCTTCGAGACCTGGGAGTCGAGCCCGGCGGGCGTGGTCGGCCTGGCCGCGGCGGCGGTCTACGCCCGGGGTTGGGGGCTCGACGCCATCGCCGAGCGGGTGGGTGCGCTGGCCGAGGGGCTGCGGGGTCGTCTGGCCGAAGTGCCGGAGGTGCGGCTGCGCGACCTGGGCCGGCGTCGCTCGGGCATCGTCACCTTCACGGTCGACGGTGTCGACGCCGAGGTCGTGCAGGCGGAGCTGGCGGCCACGGGGGTCAGCGTGTCGGTGTCGGCCCCGCCGTCGACGTTGCTCGACGCCACGGCTCGCCGTCTGCCGCCGCTCGTTCGGGCGTCGGTCCACTACTTCAACACCGATGACGAGCTCGACCAGGCGGCCCGGGCCGTTGCCGGACGTATCCTGCGCCGATGACTGACCTTCTCACGGGGACCGGCCACGGCCCCGTGTTCGAGGCCGCGACGGTCGTGCTGCTGCGGGACGCGTCGGACGGCATGGAGTGCCTGATGCTGCGCAAGACGCAGGGCCAGTCGTTCGGCGGGCTGTGGGTGTTCCCCGGTGGTCGGGTGGAAGCGGTCGACGGCGTGGGGTTCGAGGGGGCCCGGAACGCCGCCGTGCGCGAGGCGGAGGAGGAGACCAAGCTGCTGCTCGATGCCGGCGAGCTGGTGCCCTTCGCCCACTGGGAGCCGCCGCCCGAGGCGCCCCGCCGCTACAACACCTGGTTCTTCGTCGCCGCGCTGCCCGACGGTGCCAGCGAGGTGATCGTCGACGGCGGCGAGATCGGCGACCACGTGTGGACCGGGCCGGGCGCCGCGCTCGACTCCCAGGTGCGCGGCGAGATCGACCTGCTGCCGCCGACGTGGATGTCGCTGCACGGCCTGGCCGGCTATGCGGACGTGGCGTCGGCCGTGGCCGCCAAGGCCGGCGAGCCGGTGCAGCGCTACTCCACCCGGATGTTCAGCGACGAGGCCGGTTCGCTGGTGGCGGTGTGGTCACCCGACGCCGCCTACCCCGCGCCGGGCGATGCCGAGCCCCGGCCGCTCGACACCCCCGGCAACCGGAACCGCCTCTACATGGACCCGGCCGGCTGGCGCTACGAACAGCACGAAGAGCACGAGCAACACGGACAGGAGGTGCAGGGCTGATGGCGCTCGAATTGCGCTGCTCGTACATCGCGCAGACGGACGGCTACCTGCCGGCGGGATCGGTGGGGGCCACCACGGCGTTCGTGCTGGTGGAGGCACCGTTGCCGTGGCCGGCCGACGTCGGAGCGCACCCGCTGCTGGCCCCGCTGGCGCCGGTCGTCGGCGGGGCGAGGGCCCGGCTGCAGGCGGTGGTGCCCCAGGGCGACCACGGGCCCGACGAGACGCGGGTGGTCGTGTACCGGCGCTCGGCGGGCGGGTTCGTGCGGTACGACCGGATCGAGCGCTCGGTGCCGACCGGCGACCTGGTGGCGGCCGTCGCCGAGCTGCTCGAGGCGCCCGCTGGGCCCGGTGGAGTCGGGGCCGGGGACGCGATCACCGACGTGCTGGTGTGCACGCACGGCAGCCGGGACGTCTGCTGCGGAGCCGGCGGGATGCGGGTCCACAAGGACCTCGTGGCCCGCGACCTGCCGGGCGTCCGGGTGTGGCGCACCAGCCACACCGGCGGCCACCGCTTCGCCCCGACCGCCGTGACCCTGCCCGACGGCCGGGCCTGGGCCTGGGTCGATGCCGACTTCCTGGAGCGCCTCGTGGCGCGGACGGTGCCGGTTACCGAGGCCGTGGTGCGCGACCGGGGCTGCGCCGGGCTCGACGACCCGTTCGCGCAGACGGCCGAGTCGGCGGTGCTGGGCGCCGAGGGTTGGGGGTGGCTCGACCGGGCCCGCCATGCCGAGGTCGAGCCCGGCGGCGGCGACCATCGCCGCGTCACCGTGACCGGCGTCGATCCTCACGACGGCGGCGATCTCGTGAGCTACCGGGCCGAGGTCGTCCTGCGCCGGGTTGTCCCCGTGCCCGACTGCGGCCGCCCCCTCGACGAGGCCCGCAAGAGCGCGCCCGAGCTCGAGGTCGTCAGCCTCGACCGGGCCTGATCCGCCACGAGAGGCCCGACCGCTGCCAAGGTGAACCCGTGATGCCGACCGCCATCGATCCCCGAGACGACATCGAAGACGAGCCGCCGACCGACGTCGGTGACGACGGCCCGACCGACGACGGCGGGGAGGGTGACGCCGAAACCGAGGTGCCGGTCGACGTCGACGACGGGCCGCCGGTGGGGTTGTCGTGGCCGCGGGTGGTGGTGCTGGGCGCCGCGCTCGCCTTCCTCGGGTTCGCCTTCGCCCTGTTCATGGGCCGCGACCGGCCGCCCGGGCCCGACTCGGTCGACGTGGGCTTCATGCAGGACATGATCAGCCACCACGAGCAGGCCGTGGACATGGCCCAGACCGAGCTGGTCGACGGCAGCGACCCGACCGTCCTGGCGTTCGCCCGCGAGATCCTCATGTTCCAGAGCAAGGAGATCGGCTCGATGGAGCGCCTCCTGGCCGACTGGGACTCGGGCCGGGGCGACCCGGAGCGCCAGGCCATGACGTGGATGGGCATGTCGACACCGGTCGACCAGATGCCCGGCATGGCCACCGAGGAGGAGCTCGACAGCCTGCGGGCGGCGCAGGGCACCAACGCCGACGCCCTGTTCCTCGAGCTGATGGCCCGCCACCACGTGGGCGGCATGCACATGTCGGAGTACGCCACCGACAACGCCGGCACCGACGCCGCCCGCGACTTCGCCGCCGTCGTCGGTCGCAACCAGGCCATCGAGGTGAACGAGTACGCCCAGACCGCCGAGCGCCTGGGCCTGCCCGTCGACATCGAGCGGGTCGACGTCCCCGCGGCATCGGGCGCCTGACGCCTGACGCCTGAGGCCCACGCCGAGGTTCCTACAGCGGGTAACCCCCTGAACTACCGTCACTCCTGATGAGCAGCGCCCACCCAGCGACGGAAACGGTGCCGCCGGCACCCCGGCGGGGACGTCCGCGCGGGCCACGCCGCACCCGTGAGGAGCGACGGGAGGAGCTGCTCGACGCCGCCGAGCGGGCCATCCGCCGGGCGGGTCCGCAGGCATCGATGGACCAGCTGGCCAGCGAGGCCGGCATCACCAAGCCGATCCTCTACTCGCACTTCGGCGACCGGGCCGGTCTGGCCGAGGCGTTGGCCGAGCGCACGTCCGACATGCTGATCTCGACGCTGTCGGAGTCGCTCGACAAGTCGGCACAGCTCGGGAACCCCCACGAGGTGGTGCGGTCGTCGCTCGACGCCTTCTGCACGTTCATCGAGAAGGAGCCGAGCATCTACCGGTTCCTGGTGCGCAGCGCCCTCGACTCGCCCAACCCGATCTCGTCGCGCCTGGTCACGAGCATCGCCGAGAACATCTCGAAGCTGCTCGACAGCGGCTTCAAGGCGGCCCGCGGCGACCGGTCGTTGGCCGAGCCGTGGGGCCTGGCGATCGTGGGGATGGGGTTCGTCGGCGCCGAGTGGTGGCTCGAGCGGCAGACGATGAGCAAAGAGGAGCTGGTCGACTACCTCACGCAGCTGGTGTGGGGCGGCCTCGCCGGGGCCGGCCTCGACCGGATCCAGCCCCGGGAGCGCGACGGCCAGAGGCCGCCGACCCACTAGTCAGGTTCGGGCCGGCCGTCAGCAGTCGCCGGTCTCCTCGTCGAAGACGTCGCACTCGTCGCCGGTGAAGTCGGAGTAGTCGTCGTAGACGAAGCCGGAGTCGAACATGTCGCCGGTGAAGAGGCGGTAGAGGATGCCGCCTTCCTCCAGGTCCTCACGCTCGATGCCGTCGAACACCTGGAAGCCCAGGTCACCGACGGTGCGCAGGGGGTCGACGAACCACTCGCCGCCGCGCTCGACCACCACGACCCCCGGCTCGAAGCCCTCGAACAGGGCGCCCAGGGCCTCGAGGTCGGCCCGGTCCTCCTCGGAGAGGCCCGATCCGGTCGGCTCGAAGTCCTCGGTGCACACCTGGCCGGCGCCGAAGTCGTCCTCGAACTCCTCGGCGGCCGCGCCCGACACCTCGACGCAGCCGTCGGCGTAGGCGATCGTCGACTCGCCGTCCTCGCCCTGCAGGGTCATGCTGCCGGCGGTGGGGATGACGCGGGTGCCGCCGTCGATCGACGTGGTGTCGAGCTCGAGGCTGTCGACGGTGACGTCGAAGTCCTCCTCGTAGCGGAAGTCGTCGGCGTCCTCCTGCGCCTCCTCCAGGAACAGCGGGGCGTACACCTGGAGGGCGTGCATCTCGTCGGGCGGGAGCAGGGAGATCATGCGCTCCAGGTCGAGGGCGGTGGCGGCGTCGACCAGCTCGCGCACGGCCTCCTCCGGGCTGGCGGCACCCTGGGGGGCGACGCCGCCGTCGAGGTCGGGCAGCTCGAGGCCGGCGTCGCGGCGGGCGTACTCGGCGATCGTGAAGCCGAGGTTGAGGTGCCAGCGGCCGCCGCTCTCGGTGGTCACGAGGAACACGCCGTCGTCCGGGCCGAACGACTCCTGGTCCTGCTCCTGGGTGACGTCGATCTCGCCGCCGTTGGCCTCGACGATGTCGCGCAGGACGTCGCCCACGGGCACGGAGTCGGGTTCGGTGGCGAAGCTGATGACGCCGCCGTTGACGGCGACCTCCGCCACGCCCGGGCCCAGTTCCTGGGCGGCGACCTGTAGGCCGTCGATCTCCAGGTCGATGCCGCCGACGCTGTCGGGGTCCACGTCGCTGAGGCCCAGCCGGTCGAGCTCCGAGGCGAGGCGGCGGACGAACGGCACCAGCACGTCGCGCTCGCCGGGGTCGAGCACCTCGAGCACACCGACCAGGTCCTCGTCGCCGAGGGCGTCGAAGAACTTCTCGACCGCGCCCTCGGGGGTGGTGGCCCCCGACTCGTCGCCGGCGCTCAGGTTCACCACCGCGAAGCCGCCGGCCAGCACCGCCAGCACGACGGCGATGGCGAGCAGGGCCCGGCGGGCGCCGCTGTCGTTGTCGACCCGCCGGGTCGACCCGGACGGCCCCTGGGGACCGAAGGCGGGCGGGTACGTCGGCGGCGGCGCCCATGCCTGCTGGGGCGCGGTCGGTGGGTGCTGCGTCGGGGGATAGGGCGGGTAGCCCGGCGTGGACGCGTAGGTCGGCGGCGTCGGTGCCGGCAGCTGAGTCGGAGCGGTTGGCGGGGTCGGAGCGGGTGGCGGGGTT
>DATHJB010000143.1 GCA_035316325.1 Acidimicrobiales bacterium | reverse complement strand
GCCTCGACCCTGCCGCTCGACGACATCGACGAGCTGCGCAAGGTCCTGCCCCGCTTCTTCGTCGGCTCGCCCGACGAGGTGACCGAGCAGGCGTCGAACCTGCTGGCCCTGGGCATCGACGGCATCGTCGTGAACATGCCGTTCCAGACCCACGATCCCGACGCGGTGGCACTGGCGGGCCGGGCGCTCGCCGCCGCCCACCGGTAGGAGCAGCCGACGTGGGAGCGCCGGGGCGGCTGACGGCCCACAGCATCGCCGCCGCGGCGCTCACCGTCGCCGAGTCGGGACCCCTGACTATGCGGGCGGTGGCCCAGGCCCTCGGCTGCGACCCGATGGCCCTCTACCGCCACTTCCCCAACCGGGCCGCCCTGGTCGACGCCCTGACCGACCTGGCCCTGGCCGACGTGGAGGTGCCGACCGAGGGCCGCTGGGACGACCGGATCGTCGAGCTGCACGCCCGGGTGCGGACCGCGGTGCTGCGCCGCCCGGGCCTGGCGGCCGAGTACGTCGCCCGGCCGCCCCTGGGCGAGCACGCCGGCCGGGTGACGAAGGCGCTGGCGCTGGCGCTGCGGGAGGTCGGGGCGTCGAAGCGCCAGATCGTGGGGGCGCTCGAGGTGCTGCAGGGCTACCTTGGCGCCAACATCGTCCAGGCCGTGGCCCCGCAGGACCAGGAGCGCCGGGCCGCCGAGGTGGGCGAGGCCCTCGGGCCCGCCGCCGCCCGCCACCTGCTGGTCAACGGCTCCGAGGAGCTGCTGCGCTTCGGCGTGCGCCTGATCGCCCGCGGCGCCGTCACCTGACCTTCCCGAAAATCAGGGCAGGGGGACGATGCGGTGCGACGCGAGGTGGCCACCGGCGATCTCGAGGCGGCCCAGCGTGCGGCAGGGCTGGCGGCGACGCTGGACCGCGGAGCCGGGGTTGAACAGGCGCTGACCGTCGACGCCCGGCTCGTCGACCGGGTCGTGGCTGTGGCCGAACACCACGAGCCCGGCCTCGGGGAACCAGCGCCGCACCCGGGCCGCCCGGCCGTCCCTCGCACCCGAGTCGTGCACCATGCCGACCCGCAGCCCCGCCAGGTCGACCTCCAGCCGGTCGGGGAGCTGCCCGACCAGGGTGTGGTCGTTGTTGCCGAGCACGGCGTGGAGCGGCCGCCGGGCCCGGATCTCGTCGAGGAGGTCACCGGTCACGACGTCGCCGGCGTGCAGCACGACGTCGGCCTCGTCGACGTGGTCCCACACCGGGCCGGGCAGCTTGGAGAGGTCGGCGTGCAGGTGGGTGTCCGACAGGACGACGACACGGAGGATGTCAGCGATGCCCCATCATGCCGATGAGTTTCGGGTAGGGGCGAGGTCCTATGTCCATGTTCAAGAACACGAAAGCGTTCAGCGGCTTCTCCGTCGACGACGTGGAGGCGGCCAGGAAGTTCTACGCCGACACCCTCGGCCTGGAGGTGTCGGAGGAGAACGGGATGCTGAGCCTCCACCTCGGCGGCGGGGCCGAGGTGCTCGCGTACCCCAAGCCGAACCACGTGCCCGCCGAGTTCACGGTCCTCAACTTCCCGGTCGACGACGTCGAGGCCACCGTCGACGAGCTCACCACCAAGGGCGTCACCTTCGAGCACTACGACGGCTCGCCCCAGGACGCGAAGGGCATCATGCGGGGTCAGGGCCCCGACATCGCCTGGTTCCGGGACCCGGCCGGCAACGTCATGTCGGTGCTGTCGGGGGGTTGATCTCGTAGGGTCCGCGGCGTGGACCTGCCCGTCATGCCGCCGGTCGCGCCGATGCTGGCCAAGCCCGTCGCCGGCATCCCGGCCGACCGGATCTACGAGCCCAAGTGGGACGGGTTCCGGTCGATCGTGTTCCGTGACGGCGACGAGGTGGAGATCGGCAGCCGCAACGAGCGGCCCATGACCCGCTACTTCCCCGAGCTGGTGGCGGCGTTCCTCGAGGAGCTGCCGGAGCGCTGCGTCGTCGACGGCGAGATCGTGGTGCCCGGCGACGACGGGCTCGACTTCTGGGCCCTGCAGCAGCGCATCCACCCCGCCGCCAGCCGGGTGCACATGCTGTCCGAGAAGACGCCGGCGACGTTCGTGGCGTTCGACCTGCTGGCCCTGGGCGACGAGTCGTTCATGGACCTGCCGTTCGCCGCGCGCCGCGCCCGCCTGGAGGAGGCGCTGGGGCCGGGGTCGGTGCCGGGGGCGAGCGTGCGGCTGACGCCGGTGACCCGCGACGTCGACCTGGCGGGCAAGTGGTTCCAGCAGTTCGAGGGGGCCGGGCTCGACGGCCTGATCGCCAAGTCGCCCGACGTCACCTACCAGCCCAACAAGCGGGTGATGGAGAAGGTGAAGCACGTGCGGACGGCCGACTGCGTGGTCGCCGGCTACCGGGTGCACAAGCGGGAGGCCGACGCCGTCGGGTCGCTGCTGCTGGGCCTCTACGACGATCCGGCCCACCCCCGAGCGCCGGCGTCGGACCACGAGGCCGAGCCGCTGCTGGTGTCGGTGGGCGTGGTGGGGGCGTTCCCGATGGCCCGCCGGCGGGAGCTGTTCGCCGAGCTCCAGCCCCTGGTGGCGGACATGGCCGACCACCCCTGGTCGTGGGCCGAGTCGATGGCGGAGGAGCACCGGGGCCAGGCGGGGAGCCGCTGGAACGCCACCAAGGACCTGTCGTTCGTGCCGCTGCGGCCGGAGCGGGTGGTGGAGGTGCGCTACGACTACATGGAGGGCTTCCGCTTCCGGCACACCGCCCAGTTCGTGCGCTGGCGGCCCGACCGCGACCCGCTCTCGTGCGGCTACGACCAGCTGGAGGAGCCCGTGCCGTTCGACCTCGCCGAGGTGCTCGCCGGCCGCGTCACCTGAGCTCGGAAAGTGACGGGGCCCGGCCGTGGTGGCCGGGCCCCGTCGGCGCCCCAGCAGCTCAGGGGGTCAGAGCAGACCCGGGACCGGCAGGTCCGGGACGGGCACGGGCAGGTCGGGGACCGGGAGGTCCGGAACCGGGAGGTCCGGGACGGGCACGGGCAGGTCCGGAACCGGGAGGTCGGGGACCGGGAGGTCCGGGACGGGCACGGGCAGGT
>DATHJB010000142.1 GCA_035316325.1 Acidimicrobiales bacterium | reverse complement strand
CCCGGGTGCTCGTCCAGGTGAACGTCACGGGCGAGGCGACGAAGGCCGGCTGCACGGTCGAGGCGCTCCCGGAGCTCTTGGAGACGCTCCGCGGGGACGGCCTCGACGTCCGCGGACTGATGACGATCGCGCCCCTCGGCGACCGTGAGGGCGCGCGGAGAGCGTTCGGAAAAGTGCGGGAAATGGCGGATTTTCACGCCCTGGAGGAAGTTTCGATGGGTATGAGCGACGACTTCGACGTCGCCGTCGAGGAAGGTGCGACGATGGTGCGGGTGGGCACGGCGCTCTTCGGTCCGCGCCCGGGAGCAGCGGGAGTGCGACACTAGGATCAGATTCGGTTCTGGAGGAGATATGGCATCGATGTGGCGAAAGGCGATGCTCTACCTGGGTCTGGGCCCCGACGAGGAGTACGACGACTACGACGTCCTCGGTAACGGCGGCCCGCCCGCACCCTCGCGCGAGCCGATTCGCCGCCCCATGGCCACCCCCAACCACGACCCCGAGACCACCGGCTCGGTGCGCACGCTCAGCGCGGCGGCCGCGGCCGAGGTGGCCGCTCTGCAGCACGCCGCCGGCGTCAACACCAACGGCCACTCCGCGCGGCCGTCCGCCGACCGTCAGCGTGACCACGACCGCGATCGTGACCGCGAGCGGCCCGCTGCTCGTCCACGGCCGACCGTCGTCCGACCGCTGAGCGTGGCCTCCACCAAGCCGCACGTCGTCGCCCCCGCGTCGTTCACCGACGCCCAGGAGGTGGCCGACGAGTTCAAGCGCAACGTGCCGGTGATCGTGAACCTCCAGGGCGTCGAGCGCGACCTGATGCGCCGCATCATCGACTTCTCCAGCGGCCTCTGTTACGGCCTCAGCGGCCAGATGGAGCGTGTGGCCAACCACGTGTACCTGCTCACGCCGAGCGACGTGGAAGTATCGGTGGAAGAGCGCCGGCGCTGGCGCGAGCGCGGCGACGCATAGTCACACGCACAGGCAGAGGGGCCGTGGAAAACGCAATCTGTACCATCATCGACCTGTACGTCCTGGTGATCATCATCAGGCTGTTCATGAGCTGGGTGCCGCCCACTCCGGGCACGACGTACGCCACCATCCACGACGGTTTCGTGACCGTCACCGAGCCGGTGCTCGGTCCGGTGCGGGCGCTGCTGCCGCCGCTGAGCATGGGGATGATGCGGCTCGACCTGTCGCCGTTGCTGGTGATATTCGGCCTGCGGATCCTGTCGCGCGCCATCTGCGAAGGCACCGGCCTGTTCTGACTTTGATCTATGGTGGGCATCAGCAGCCGCCTCGGCGTACGCAGGGCGAGGAAAATGAACGCGCACCGTGGGGTACCGAAGTGATCGTTGCATTCTCGCTACTCTCTCCGTTATGGAACTGACTCCTCAGTCGCTTCACGACGTCGAGTTCCGCGAAGCCCGTCGGGGCGGATACAACACGCGCGACGTCGATGACTTCCTCGAGCGTCTCTCCGTGGGTGTCGGCCAGCTGCAGGACCGGCTCCGTGAGGCCTACCACCGGGCCGAGGCCGCCGAGGGTCGCCTGGCCGAGATGCAGCGGCAGCTCGACGAGCTGCAGCGCCGGGGTCCGGCCGACAACACCGCCAACGACGCCGACGAGACGCTGCGACGCACGCTGGTGCTGGCGCAGCGCACCGCCGACGCCACCATCAAGGAGGCCAAGGACGAGGCCAACCGCCTGCTGGCCGAGGCGCGCGACGAGGTCGCCCAGGCCCGCGCCTCCGCCGAGTCGGAGGCCCATCGAGACGCTCGGGCCGAGCTGGAGCAGCTGAGCGCCGACCGCGACGTGCTCCTGGCCGACATCGAAACGCTGGAGCGTCACGTCGACGAGCAGCGCAACCGCATCAGCGACGGCATCGACGACCTGCAGAAGGTGCTCGACGACCCGTCGTCGCTCCGCACCGACCCGGCGCCGCAGGTCTCCGAGGTGAAGCCGCCGGTGCGGCCCGAGCCCGTCGGCCTCGGCCTGTCGGGCAACGGCTCGGTGGCCCCGCCGGTGCCCAGCGCCCCCTCACCCGTGCCGACGCCCCCGTCGCCGGCGCCGGTGTCGGCGTCGCCCAACGGGGGCTATGGCAACAGCCCGTTCGCCGGGGCCGACTTCAAGCACCTCGGCAACGGCGCACCCGTCGACGAGCCGGCGGCGTCGCTGCCGTCGTCACCGTCGTCGGTGTTCGACACCCCGGGCTTCGTGTCGGTGCCCCCGCCGCCGCCGCCTCCCTCGTCGCCGGCCCCGCCCAACGACGGGTCGATGGTCGGCGCGCTGCAGGAGTTGCACAGCACCCCGCCGCCGCCCGAGCCGCCGCTGCCGGGCCGTGACGACATCCGGGGCCTCGACTTCCCGAGCCGTGACCCGCTGCCGTCCCGCGGCGACGGCCTGTCCCCGCTCGACCCGCTGCCCGCCCGGGGCGAGGCGCCCTCGCGGCGTGACCCGCTGCCGTCGCGTGACATCGTCCCTGGCCGTGAGCCGTTGCCGTCGCGCGACATCGTCCCTGGCCGTGAGCCGTTGCCGTCGCGTGACATCGTCCCTGGTCGTGAGCCGTTGCCGTTGCCGTCGCGTGACATGCTCCCCGGCCCCAGCCGTGACCCGCTGCCCTCCCGGAGCGACGGCTTCTCCCCGCACGACTCGCTGCCCTCCCGCGAGGGCATGCCGCCGCGCGACCGCGAGCCGCTGCCGACGCGTGAGGCCGCCCGTGAGCCGCTGCCGATGCGCGACGCCAACCGTGAACCGCTGCCGGTCCGCAACGTCGTCCCGCCGACCGAGCCCATCGCCGTGCCCGGTCCGGGCCAGCCGGGGAGCACCGGCTTCCTGCCCGACCTGAACGCCGTGTTCAACCCGGGCCCGGTGCCCGAGCCGCCGCCGGTCGACGACCTGCCGCTGCCGATGGACGCACCGCCGCCGCCCCCGCCGCCGTCAGGGTTCGACCACCTGCAGGACCAGGGCAACATCCCTGTCGAGCCGGGCAGCCGCCCCAGCGAGTGGGGTCGCGGCGTGTTCGACGCCGACGACGAGTTCAGCTCCGACGACCAGCACCCCCGCGCACCCTTCGGCCGCCGCGGCTAGCCGTCCCGGTCAGCCGGCGACGGTCAGGGTGACCTCGACGGTGTTGCCGTCGACGTCCAGAGGGTGCTCGCCGGTGTCGGCCCGCTCCAGCGACACCGCCAACACCTCGGCCTTGATGTAGTCGGCGTGCTCCTCGACGGTGGCCCAGAAGGCGTCGTCGCAGGCCAAGCGCACGTCGACCCGGTCGGCGATCGCCAGCCCGACCTCCTTGCGCAGGTCGTTGAGGCTCCGGATCAGCTCCCGGGCCTGGCCCTCGCGGCGTAGGACGTCGTCCAGCTCCAGGTCGAGGGCCACGGCCCAGCCGGCATCCTCCGCCAACGCGAACTGCTCGTGGCGCTCGGCCCGCAGCGTGACCTCGTCGGCGGTCAGGCGTTCGCCGGCCACCTCGACCCAGCCCTGCTCGTCGAGCAGCCGGCGCAGCTCGTTGCCGTCGGCCGATGCCAGGGCCGCCTTCACCTCGTTGACCTTGGGCCCGAGGCGGGGGCCGAGCGTGCGGAAGTTGGGGCCCGCTGTCCACGAGATGAGGCCCGACAGCGTGTCGACGGCCTCGAGTCGCTTCACGTTCAGCTCCGACGCCACCTCGGCGAGCACCTCGTCGCTCGGCGCCGCGGTGCCGTCGGGGTAGAGGAGCAGTGCCCGGCCCAGCGGCTGGCGCACCTTGACCTTGGCCTCGGTGCGGGCCGCCCGGCCCAGCACGACCAGGCGGCGGGCGGCATCCATGTCGGCACCCAGCCCGGCATCGGCGTCGTTGCGGGGCGACGGCGTGGGCCAGTCGCTGGCGTGCACCGACAGCTCGCCGGTGAGCGTGACGTACAGCTCGTCGGCCAGGAACGGGCAGAACGGCGCCAGCAGCTGGGCCGTCGCCACCAGGCAGTGGTGCAGGGTGGCGTGGGCGGCCGGGTCGCTGGCCTTCCAGAACCGGGGTCGGCTGCGGCGGACGTACCAGTTGGACAGGTCGTCCACGAAGCGGGCGACGCGGGTGGCGCCGCCGAGGGCGTCGAAGTCGTCGAGCGCCGCGGTGACCACGGCGATCGTGTCGTCGAGCTCGTGGAGCACCCAGCGGTCGAGCACGTGGGTGGGCTCCGGTCGGGCGGCCTCGGCCGCGGGCTCCCAGCCGTCGAGGTCGGCGTAGGTGGAGAAGAACCCGAAGACGTTCCACAGCGTGACCAGCGTCTGGCGGGTCGACTCGCGGATGCCGTCCTCGTAGATCCGCCGGGGCGACCACGGCTGGCCGGCGGAGAAGAAGTACCAGCGCAGGGAGTCGGCGCCGAAGGAGTCGAAGATCATCCAAGGGTCGATCACGTTGCCCTTGGACTTCGACATCTTCTGCCCGTCCTCGTCGACGATGTGCCCCAGGCACACCACGTTCTTGTACGGCGTCGAGTCGAACACCAGGGTGTTCACGGCGAGCAGCGAGTAGAACCAGCCGCGGGTCTGGTCGATGGCCTCGCAGATGAAGTCGGCCGGGAACGACGCCTCGAACACGCCGTCGCCGGCGAAGGGGTGGTGGAACTGGGCCGAGGGCATCGACCCCGAGTCGAACCAGGCGTCGAGCACCGGGCTCAGCCGACGGACCGTGCCCTGGCAGCCCTCCTCGGTGCAGGTCCAGGTGATGTCGTCGACGTAGGGGCGGTGCAGGTCGAGCTGCGACAGGTCGCGCCCGGCCAGCTCCGACAGCTCGGCCACCGACCCGACGCAGGTGGGGTGGTCGCAGCCGGCACAGCGCCAGATGGGCAGCGGCGTGCCCCAGTAGCGGTCGCGCGACAGCGCCCAGTCGACGTTGCCCTCCAGCCAGCGCCCGAAGCGGCCGTGCTTGATGTGCTCGGGGTGCCAGCCGATGCGCTCGTTCTGGGCCAGCAGGTCGTCCCGGTGGTCGGCGGTGCGCGCGAACCACGAGGTCTTGGCCCAGTAGATGAGCGGTGTCCCGCAGCGCCAGCAGTGGGGGTAGCTGTGCTCGTAGGCGTGCTCGGCGACGAGGAGGCCGCGGGCGTCGAGGTCGTCGATGATCTCCCGGTCGGCGTCCTTCACGAAGCGGCCCTGCCAGCGGGGAACCCGGTGGTCGAAGGTGGCGTCGGCGTCGACGGGGTTGAGCACCGGCAGGCCCTCGGCCCGGGCGACCTGGCTGTCCTCCTCGCCGAAGGCCGGGGCGATGTGGACGATGCCGGAGCCGTCGTCGACCGACACGTAGTCGGCCACCACCACCCGCCACGGCGGGAGGGTGGTCTCGGGGGCGACGAGGATGTCGAACGGCCGCTGGTACAGCCAGCCCGCCAGCTCGGTGCCCGACCAGGTCTGGAGCACCTCGGCGTCGGGGAACAGGCGGGCCGCGGCCTCGGCGACCAGCACCAGGTCACGCGGTTGTCCGACCCCGCCGGGGTTGATCCGCACGTAGGTGAACGTCGGGCCGACCGCGGCGGCGACGTTGGAGATCAGCGTCCACGGTGTGGTGGTCCACACGAGCAGGTCGGCGTCGGTGGGTGCGCCGCCGCCCAGCAGCGGGAAGCGCACGTAGATCGACGGGTCGACGATGTTCTTGTAGCCCTGCGCCACCTCGTGCGAGCTGAGCGCCGTGCCGCAGCGCCCGCAGTAGGGGCTCACCCGGTGGCCCTCGTAGAGCAGGCCCTTGTCCCACAGCTGCTTGACCAGCCACCACACCGACTCGACGTACTCGTCGCTCATCGTCCAGTAGGCGTCGGTGGTGTCGATCCACACGCCCGAGCGGCCGGTGAGACGCGACCAGTCCTCCACGTAGCGCTGCACCGACGCCCGGCAGCGCTGGTTGAACGCCTCGATGCCGTACGCCTCGATGTCGGCCTTGGTGGCGAGCCCCAGCTCCTTCTCGATCTCCAGCTCGACCGGGAGGCCGTGGCAGTCCCACCCGCCCTTCCGGGACACGGCGTGGCCGCGCATCGTCTGGAAGCGGGGGTAGAGGTCCTTGAAGGCGCGGGCCCACACGTGGTGCAGGCCGGGCTTGCCGTTGGCGGTGGGCGGGCCCTCGTAGAAGATCCACGGCTTCCCGCCCTCGCGCACCTTGGCGACGTGCTTCACCACGTCGTTGGACCTCCAGCGCGCCAGCACCCGGTCCTCCAGCGTGGGCAGGTCGAGCTCGGGGTCGACGGGGCCGAAAGTCATGGCCAACCAGGGTACGCGATTGGTTGGCGTGGTCAGGAGAGGGTTCGGGTATTCAAACCCGGGCACAAAACACTGGGTCGATCGGGACCGCCGGGGTGGGACATAGGGCAAGCGGGCCTAGCCTGCAACCCACTCCGAGCGCCTCCCTTGACCCTCCTGTGGGCGCACACCTAGTATCCGGCACCCTTTCCCCGAGGACGGCACCCCCTTATGGCGAGAGCGACGACGAAGGCGGCGGCCACCAGGTCGACCGGTTCCCCGAAGAAGGCGACCACCACGAAGGCGGCGGCGATGAAGAATTCTTCCACAGCGACTCCCAAGGGTGGGGCCAAGACCGCGTCCAACGGGAACCTCGACAAGTTCCTCGTCGAGCAGCTCGAGTTGCTGGAGGAGGAGCGGGTCACCTACACGCGCCAGGCCGAGTCGCTGCAGGCCGAGGCCGACTCCCTCACCGAGGACCGCGAGCCCGGCGACGTCCAGTTCGACGAGGAGTCGGGCGAGGGCGACACGCTGGCCGTGGAGCGCGAGCGTGACCTGACGCTCTCCGCCCAGGCACGCGCCGCCATCGAGGAGATCGACCTGGCCGTCGCCAAGGTCCACGCCGGCACCTACGGCCTGTGCGAGACCTGCGGCATCTCGATCCCCAAGGAGCGCCTCAAGGCCCTCCCGCACGCCGCCCTCTGCGTGAAGTGCAAGAGCGGGGGCCTGGGCCTCCGGTAGTCCGGGTCGCCTTGGGATCGTCGTCGGTGTCGGGTTCGGGTTCGGGAGTTGGTCAGGGGCGCGCCCGCTGGTCGCTCCTCATCGGGGTGGCGGTGGCGGTGTACGTCGCCGACCAGCTCAGCAAGTGGTGGGCGGTCGACACGCTCGACACGCGCACGATCGACGTGGTGTGGACGCTGCGCTTCCGCCTGGCGCTCAACCACGGTGCCGCGTTCAGCCTGTCGCAGGGGCGGGGGGCGCTGATCTCCCTCCTGGCGCTGGTGGTGGTGGGTGTGCTGCTGCGCAGCGGGCGTCACGCCACCCGGCCGCTGGCCGCCGTGGCGCTGGGCCTGGTGCTGGGCGGGGCGCTCGGCAACCTGTCCGACCGGGCGTTCCGGGAGGGCGAGGGGTTCCTCGGCGGCGGGGTGGTCGACTTCGTCGACTTCCAGTGGTGGCCGATCTTCAACGTCGCCGACATGGGTGTCGTGTGCGGTGCCGTGCTGCTCATCGCGGCCAGCTGGCGGGAGCCGGAGGAGTCGGAGCCCGACCCTTCCCGCCAGGACGTCACGAGCCAGGTGTGAAGGAGACCATCCCGGCGTCTCTGGACGGACAGCGGATCGATCGGCTGGTGTCGATGCTGACCGGGGTGAGCCGTTCCGTGGCCGCGGAGCTGGTGGACGCGGGGGAGGTGGTGGTCGACGGGCGACCGGTGACCACGCGGTCGTCGCGGGTGGTCGAGGGCGCGGTGGTCGAGGTGGCGGTGCCGGCTGTCGTTCCCGAGGAGGGGCTGGTGGCCGACCCGTCGGTGCCGGTGCCGGTCGTGTACGAGGACGCCGACCTGCTGGTGGTCGACAAGCCCGCCGGCCTGGTGGTGCACCCGGGAGCGGGTGTGGGGACCGGGACGCTGGTGCACGGCCTGCTGGCCCGCTACCCGTCGATCGCCGGGGTGGGGCAGCCGGACCGTCCGGGCATCGTCCACCGGCTCGACAAGGGGACGTCGGGCCTGATGCTGGTGGCGTTGTCGCCGGCGGCGTACGAGGGGCTGGTGGCGATGCTGGCGGCCCATTCGGTCGACCGGCGGTACCGGGCGCTGGTGTGGGGTCACTTCGAGGCGCCGAGCGGGATGATCGACGCCCCCGTCGGGCGCTCGCCGAGGGACCGCACCCGGATGGCGGTCACGGTGCAGGGCAAGCCGGCGGCCACGTACTACGAGGTGATCCGCCGCTTCGACCAGCCGGTGCCGATCACCGAGCTGACCTGCACGCTGACCACCGGCCGCACCCACCAGATCCGGGTGCACATGACGTCGATCGGCCACCCTGTGGTCGGCGACGGGCGCTACGGCGGCGGTGCCCGCTCGACCGTCCCCCTGTCCCGCCCGTGGCTCCACAGCGAGCACCTGGCGCTCGACCACCCGGTGTCAGGCGCCCCGCTCGCGTTCGACTCGCCCCTCCCGCCGGACCTCACCGCTGTTCTGTCTTCGCTGGACGGGGCATAGCCGGTTCAGCGAAGACAGAACAGCGGTCAGTCGGGCCAGGCTTGCTGGCCGCGGGCCATGGCGGCGATGTCGGCCAGGTTCATGTCGTCGAGGAGCTTGCGCATCTGCTCGCCGACCGTGCCCCAGATGGCCAGGAGGACGCACTGGCCCTCGTGGTCGCAGGCGCCGTTCTGGTGGGGGAGGCCGAAGTCGCCCAGCGTGATGGGGCCGTCGACGGCGCTGACGATGTCGCTCAGGGTGATCTGCTCGGGCGGTCGGGCCAGCACGTAGCCGCCGCCCACGCCCCGCTTCGACCGCACCAGGCCCGCCCCCTTGAGCGCCAGCAGGATCTGCTCCAGGTAGGGCTGGGGGAGTGCCGTCCGCTCGGCGATGTCGCGCACCGAGGTGGGGCCGGCGGCGTCGCCGTGCAGGGCCAGCGAGAGCAGCGCTCGGCTGGCGTAGTCACCCCGGGTCGACACCTTCACGGCGGCAACTGTACGGCGTCCGGCGACCGGCGCCGGTCCACGGACGCAGCTCAGGCGACATGAGCACGCCCAGTGGTGGCGTCGCGCGCCCCGCGCAACCTCGCACCAACCGCGGGCGGTTAGCTTGTTGCCCAGAGATGGGTGTGCAACCTGAACCGGTACTCCCGGACTACGGGGGGCCCTGCGTCGCCGGACTCGTGCCGGCGCTGCTCGGCTCACCCGACAACGCTCCGGATTGGTTACCGGCGTCGGTCACCGAGGCCCGACAGGTCGTCATGCTGGTGCTCGACGGCCTGGGCTGGGAGCAGCTCCAGGAGCGCCGCGACGTCACGCCCACGCTGTCGTCCATGGCGGGACGGCCCATCACCACCGTCGCCCCCTCCACCACCTCGACGGCGCTGACCTCCATCACCACGGGCCTCACGCCGGGCGAGCACGGCATCGTCGGCTACCGGATGGCGGTCCACGGCGAGGTGCTCAACGTGCTGCGCTGGTCGACCGTGGCCGGCGACGCCCACCTGGCCATCCCGCCGGTGAAGCTGCAGCCAGTGCCGCCGTTCCTGGGGGAGCGGCCGCCGGTGGTCACCAAGGCCGAGTACCGGACGACCGGGTTCACCGGCGCCCACCTCGACGGGGTGCGGTTCTGGGGCTACCGCACGGTGGCGACGATGGTCACCGAGATCCTGCGGCTGGTCGACGAGTCGGAGCCGTTCGTCTACGGCTACTACGACGGGCTCGACAAGGTGGCCCACGAGTACGGCCTCGGGGCGCACTTCTCGGCCGAGCTCAACTTCGTCGACCGCATCGTCGACTACCTGCTGTCCCGGCTGCCGCTGGGGTGCATGCTGCTGGTCACCGCCGACCACGGGCAGGTGGAGGTGGGGCGCAACGTGATCCCGCTGGCGGCCGACGTCCTGGCCAACTGCTCGATGCAGTCGGGCGAGGGGCGGTTCCGCTGGCTGCACGCCCGGCCGGGTCGGGCCATCGCCCTGTACGAGGCGGCGCTGGCGCACCACGGCGGGCCGGCCTGGGTGGTGCGGCGCGAGCAGGCCGTGGCCGACGGCTGGTTCGGACCGAAGGTGCACGACGCCGCGCTGTCCCGGCTGGGCGACGTGGCGCTGGTCGCCCGGGAGGCCGTCGCCTTCCACGACCCGCACGACACCGGCCCCTTCGAGCTGGTGGGGCGCCACGGATCGCTGACCTCGGCGGAGATGCTGGTCCCGCTGCTGAGCGCGGGGCGCTAGTCGGGCCGCTCGTCGGAGTCGGGGCCCGGGCGTGGCAGGATGGCCCCCATGTCTGACCCCCAGCAGACCACCACCGATCACGACGCGAACGGCGATGTCGCCGTGGAGACCCCGGAGCTGGTGAGCGGGGCGCCGGTGCCGGGCGCCGGCGACGACCGCCAGTCCGAGGCCGTGGAGCACCCGGCCAAGGTCATGCGGATCGGCTCGATGATCAAGCTGCTGCTCGAGGAGGTCCGCCAGTCCGACCTCGACGAGCCCAGCCGCGACCGCCTGCGCGACATCTACGAGACGTCGGTGAGCGAGCTGTCCGAGGCCCTGTCGCCCGACCTGCGCGACGAGCTGGGCCGCCTGGCCCACCCGTTCGCCGCCGAGGGCGTGCCGTCGGAGGCCGAGCTGCGGGTGGCGAAGGCACAGCTGGTCGGCTGGCTGGAGGGCCTGTTCCACGGCATCCAGGCCACCCTCTTCGCCCAGCAGATGGCCGCCCGTCAGCAGCTCGAGGAGATGCGCCGCCGCCTCCCCCCGGGCGCCACCCCCACCGCCGCCGACCTCGAACAACGCCCCGGCACCTACCTCTGACCCACCCGAAATGTGCACCCCAACGCTCGGATTCCGTGCGTTCCCGTGCACGTTTCGTCAGGCGGCGGCTTTCAGCGCCGCCCGCACCTCCCGGACCAGGTCCAACCGGCGCTCCTGGTAGTCGCGCCACGTGAACCGGAGCACGGTCCAACCCGCCAGGACGAGGGCGTTCTGCCGCTCGTGGTCCTTTTCCCAGACGTCTCGGCGCAGGTGGATCGTGCCGTCGAGCTCGATGCCCACGCGCTGCTCGGGGTACGCCAGGTCGAAGCGGTAGTCCCGCCCGTCGACGCACACCTCGTGCTGCAGGACCGGCTGCGGCAGTCCCGCCTCACAGAGGAACGCGTAGACGAGGCGCTCGAACGCCGAACCGGTCACCGCCAGCTCGCCGAAGTGGTCGTCGAGGATCGACCGGAACGTCCCGACGCCGTCCCGCCCCCGCCGGGCGTGGAGCACCAGGCAGTCGAGCAACCGGTCCCAGTCGGTGAGGTCCTTGCGGCGGGCGTCGTCGACGGCGATCAGCACCACTCCCTTGGTTGCGACGGCGCCCAGGTCGAGCAGGGTCCGCTCGATCGGCGTGGTCGGGATGCCCGCCCGCCGCACCGGCTGCACCCGGTCGAGGTCCCGGATCCGGTGGATCCGCGCACCGGCCGCCGAATGGTTGCGGCCGAAGGGGATCGTGACCTCGGGGCCGCCCTTGCGGCAGCCGTCGAGGCCCCACAGGGCGGCAGCGCTGCGGTGCGACGCCACGGCGCCGGCCCCGGCGGCGAGCACGTGGGCGAGCAACTGCGTCTCCCACGTGGCCGGGGTTCCGGCCAGTCGCACCACCCGGCGCCCGACCCGGGTCCAGTCGCCGCGGCCGACGCGGCGGGCGATCATCCCGCGGTTGACGCCCAGGGCGTGGAGCTGCGTCGTCGCCGCGACGCCGTGCTGGGACCGGAACAGCGCGGCCAGAGCGGCGGCAGGCGACGACATCACGGCAACTGTGCACGAAAGTGCATGCTTTCCGGGCGTTTTCGTGCACATTTCGGAAGGGCGGGGCCCTCACCCGGGTGGGGGTGGGAACTAGGGTTGGGGGGGTGGGGATCCCATGGACCGGGACACCCGGTTGAACCGTCGACGCGCACGTCTCCAGTGGGCAGTGGTCGCCACCGGTGCCGTAGCGGCAGTGGCGCTCGCGTTGAAGATCGTGGGCGTCGCGGACGACGTCGAGTTCCTGGCGACGCTGCTCGTCGCGCCCGTGATCGTGGCGACCCTCGTCGGCGACCGGAACCTGGGCTACGTCGCCGCCGGGGTGGCCGCCGTCGCCTACCTCAGCCTGCGCTTCGAGGACGTCCAGGACGCCGGGGCCATCGGCGTCGTGATCCTGGTGGTCTTCCGGGCCGGCAGCTACGGCTTCGTCGCCTACGTGACGCCGCTGCTCTTCGGCCGTCTCACGGGTGACGCCGCGCCCGCCGGGATACCGGCCCGACATCTGCGGGCGGAGGTGGTCGACCCGTGGGCAGCCGCCGCCGACGAGGTGGACCTCGCCCCGGTCCTGTCCGAGCCCGAGTCGGCGTGGGCGCCGGACGACGAGCTCGACGACGACCTCGTCCCGGCGGGGGCCGAGTCGCAGTTCGCCCGGGCCTGGCAGGACGAGGCGCCCCTCGACGAGTGGGCCGACGAGCCGCTCGCCCCACCCGCACCCCGGGTGCCGACCGGCTGGATCGACGACGCCACGTCGCCCCTCGGCGACGAGACCATCCCCGTCGGCTTCACCGGCGAGCTCTTCCTGGGCCGGCTGACGACCGGCAGCACGCCCATCGTCCGGTCGAACGGCAACGGCCACGGCCACGGCCATGGCGTCGGCACCAACGGCGGTGCCACCCAGCCGCAGCCCCCGCCCGCCCCGCCTCTCCAGCCCCTCCAGCCCGGCTACGACGCCCCCACCGCCCGGCAGGATCCGCCGGCCGGTCGCTACATGACCGAACCGCCCCCGGAGCCCGTCCGCCGGCGCCAGGACGCCGCCTGGGGCGCCGCACCGCCCAGCGCCGAGGACACCGGCCCACCCGGCCCACCCGGTGGCCCCGGCGGTCGACGCCACGAGCGGGCCCAGTCGCGCCCCCACGTCGCCCACGACCCCTCGGGCGGCATCGACCCCGAGACCCGCCTCTGGAACGCCCAGTTCTTCCGGGACCGTCTCACGTCCGCCGTCGAGCACTCCCGCCGCAGCGCCCACTCGTTCTCCGTCGTCATGATCCAGGTGGCCGACGAGCCCTTCCAGCCGTTGCCGTACCGCCGCCAGGTGGCGCTGCTGCGGGAGCTGGGCCACCAGTTCGTGCCCCGCTTCGTCGACCACCTGGTGCACCTGCCCGACGGGGCCCAGCACTGGTTCGCCGTGGTGCTGGTCGACACGGACCGCACCGCAGCCGGTGCCTTCGAGCACCGGCTCCGGGCGACCATCGCGGGCTACCTCAAGAGCCGGGGCCTGCGGGTGGGGGAGCTGCAGAGCGCGTCGCTCACCAGCCCGGACGACGACGAGGCGATGGCGTCGATCTGGGCGTCGCTGCTGGGCGCCGATCCCAGCGGCGTCGACGCCTGACGCCGTCACCCGGCCGTCTTCCGCTGCGCTACTCTGGAATCACATCGTTGTCATTTGTCCACAGGCTGTGGATTCCCGGAGGAGGGTCATGGGCAGAGGAAGCTTCACCCACCTCCACGTCCACACCGAGTACTCGATGCTCGACGGCGCCGCCCGCATCGGCGAGACGGTGGGTGCCGCCGCCGCCGACGGTCAGCCCGCGCTGGGCATCACCGACCACGGCAACATGTACGGCATCCTCGACTTCTACAAGGAGTGCCGGAAGCAGGGGATCAAGCCCATCCTCGGCACCGAGGCCTACATGGCCCACGACTCCCGTCACGAGCGCCCGTCCCGCCGGGGCCGGGTCGACGACTCCGGGGGCGATGCCGAGGGCGGCAAGAAGCTCTACTACCACCTGACCCTCCTCGCCGAGAACAACGAGGGCTACAAGAACCTCATCCAGCTCGCCAGCCGGGCCTTCATGGAGGGCTACTACTACAAGCCCCGGGTCGACTGGGAGATCCTGGCCGAGCACTCGTCGGGCCTCATCGCCACCACCGGTTGCCTGGGTGGCCACGTGCTCCAGTCGCTCATGCGGGGCGACATCGAGGACGCCACCGCCAAGGCCGCCCGCCTGCAGGACATCTTCGGCCGCGACAACCTGTTCGTCGAGATCCAGGACCACGGCATCCCCGAGCAGCACAAGACGAACCCGCAGCTGATCGACCTGGCCCGCCGCATCAACGCCCCGCTGCTGGCCACCAACGACAGCCACTACGTCCACCGGGAGGATGCCGTCGCCCACGACGCCCTCCTGTGCGTGCAGACCGGGTCGCTGATGAGCGACCCCGACCGCTTCAAGTTCCACGGCGACGAGCACTACCTCAAGTCCGCCGTCGAGATGCGGTCGCTGTTCGACGAGGTGCCCGAGTCGTGCGACAACACGCTGTGGATCGCCGAGCGGGCCGACGTCGAGATCTCGTTCGGCAAGCCCCAGCTGCCCAGCTTCCCGCTGCCCGAGGGCTTCGACACCGACGGCGCCTACCTGCAGCACCTCACGTTCGAGGGCGCCCGCAAGCGCTGGGGCGACCAGCTGCCCGACAAGGTGGTCGAGCGCCTCGCCTACGAGCTGAAGGTCATCGAGGACATGGGGTTCAGCTCCTACTTCCTCATCGTGTGGGACCTGATCGACCACGCCCGCCAGGCCGGCATCCGGGTCGGCCCGGGTCGAGGCAGCGCCGCGGGCTGCGCGGTGGCCTACACGCTGTGGATCACCGACCTCGACCCGATCAAGTACGACCTGCTGTTCGAGCGGTTCCTCAACCCGTCCCGCATCTCGATGCCCGACATCGACATGGACTTCGACTCCCGTTACCGGGACGAGATGATCCGCTACGCCGCCGAGCGCTACGGGCGCGACCATGTCGCCCAGATCGTCACCTTCTCCACCATCAAGGCCCGGGCCGCGGTGCGCGACGCCGCCCGGGTGCTCGGCTACCCCTACGGCATGGGTGACAAGGTCGCCAAGGCGATGCCGCCGCTGATCATGGGCCGCGACACCCCGCTGTACGCCTGCCTCGACGAGCACCCGAAGTTCGAGGACGGCTACAAGATGGCCGGCGAGCTGCGGCAGATGTACGACGAGGACGACGACGCCCACAAGGTGATGGACGTCGCCAAGGGCCTCGAGGGCCTGCGTCGCCAGGACGGCATCCACGCCGCGGCGGTGGTGATCACCAAGGACCCGCTCACCGACTACCTGCCAATCCAGCGCAAGCCGGAAGGCGGGCAGCCGATCGAGGAAGCCCCGGTCGTCACCCAGTACGAGATGCACGGCGTCGAGGAGCTCGGCCTCCTCAAGATGGACTTCCTGGGGCTCCGCAACCTCGACGTCATCGCCAACGCCCTCGAGCTGATCAAGGTCATCCACGGGATCGACCTCGACATCGACAAGGTCCCGCTCGACGACCCGCCCACCTACGAGCTGCTGGCGCGGGCCGACTCCATCGGGGTGTTCCAGCTGGAGGGCGGGCCGCTGCGGGCGCTGATGCGCTCGCTCAAGCCCACGTCGTTCGAGGACGTCGCCGCGCTCATCGCCCTGTACCGGCCGGGGCCGATGGCGGCGAACATGCACAACGACTACGCCGATCGGAAGAACGCGCGCAAGCCGATCGAGTACCTGCATCCCGACGCCGAGGAGGTACTCGGCGACACCTGGGGCCTGATGATCTATCAGGAGTCGATGATGCGGGTGGCGCAGCGCTTCGCCGGCTACTCGCTGGCCGAAGCCGACAACCTCCGCAAGGCTTGCGGCAAGAAGAACCGGGCGCTCATCGCCAAGGAGCGCGAGAAGTTCATCGCCGGCTGTGAGGCCACCGGCTATGGAGGCGAGCTCGGCAACAAGTGGTTCGACATCATCGAGCCGTTCGCCGACTATGCGTTCAACAAATCGCACGCGTTCGGCTACGGCTTCGTCACCTATCAGACCGCCTATCTCAAGGCCAACTATCCGGCCGAGTACCTGGCGGCGCTGCTCACGTCGGTCAAGACCAGCCTGGAGAAGGCTGCCGTCTACCTGGCTGAATGCCGCACGATGGGCATCACGGTCGACGTGCCCGACGTGAACCGGTCGGCCTCCGATTTCATGCCCATGGTCAACGAGGAAGAGCGTCGGATCTACTTCGGGCTCTCGGCCGTGCGCAACGTGGGGGAGGGCCTGGTCGCGCTGATCGTGCAGGAGCGCGACGAGAACGGCCCCTATCTCGACTTCTACGATTTCTGCCAACGGGTCGACTCGTCGGTGCTGAACAAGCGCACGGTGGAGTCGTTGATCAAGGCCGGCGCATTCGACGACATGGGCCATCCCCGCAAGGGCCTATTGACTGTCTTCGAGCAGATCGTCGACCACACATTGGCCCGTCGCCGCGAGCGCGACATGGGCATCATGACGCTCTTCGGTGGGGGCGACGACAGCGCTCCGGGCGACGACTTCGAGCGCACCGCCATCCCCTCGTTCGAGTTCGGCAAGCGCGACCGGCTCTCCTTCGAGAAGGAGATGCTGGGCCTCTACGTGAGCGACCACCCGCTGCTGGGCGCCGAAGCCGCGCTGTCCCGCAAGGCCGAGCACCGGCTGGGCGACCTCGACGGCCTCGACGACGGGGCGATGATCTCCATCGGCGGCGTGATCACCGGCCTGCAGCGCAAGTGGACCCGCAAGGGCGACCTCATGGCGGTGTTCACGCTGGAGGACCTGGCCACGTCGATCGAGGTCATGGTGTTCCCGAAGACTATGAGCGAGCAGGGCCACCGCCTCGAGGACGACGCAGTGGTGGTGGTCAAGGGCCGTCTCGACAAGCGCGACGACACGCCCAAGATGATCGCCCAGACCGTCGACCCGGTGGAGGTCGCCGAGGGCAGCGCCGAACCGCTGCGGCTGCGGGTGCCGTTGCGGGCGGTGTCGGAGCGGCTGGTGGACCAGCTCAAGGCCGTGCTCGCCGAGCATCCCGGCGAGTCGCCGGTGTTCCTGCACCTGGGTGAGCGCCAGGTGCTGCGGCTGGAGGACCAGTGGCGGGTCGACTCCAGCAACGGCCTTTTGGGCCAGATCAGCACGGTTTTGGGGCCGGGTGCTGTGGTTGCTCGTACGTGATCACGGCTACGCCGCGCGCGTGTTCGCCCACGCGAGTTGCACGAGCCGTGCGATTTGACTGGACTGTTAGGACTCTCCGGACCCAAGACAGGGGCTACGCATAGCAATGTCGATCGCGGTAGATACCAAAGACTGCACGGCGTTGAGCGATGCCGAGCTGGCCGAAATGGCCGACCTGTGTGCCGACGGACCGCTGGCCTACGAGGTGGGCGAGCTGTCGAAGCAGGCCGAGGCATGGGTGCTGGTCACCCAGGCTCGCGACAACGGCAAGCTCAAAGGATTCTCCTTCTGCACGCTCGAGCGCATCGGTGGCACACCCTGCGTCCTGATCGGGCTGTCGTCGATCCATCGCACCTCCAAGCGCGACTCGGTGCTGCGCAACATCATCCAGGACCAGATGCGTCGTGCCGTGCTCGCCTTCCCCGACGAGGACGTGCTGGTGTCCGCCCGTTTCGGTGAGCCGGGTGGCTTCGAGGCGTTCAAGACGCTCAACGACATCGTCCCCCGGGCCGAGCACAAGGCCACCGGCGAGGAGCGGGCGTGGGGCTCGCGCCTCGCACGGCGCTACGGCATCCTCAACGGCGCCTACGACCAGCGGGCGTTCCTGGCCAAGGGTGCTGGCGAGGAGCTGGCGGCGGTGTTCGACCACTCCACCCTCCGGCCCGAGGATCTCGACGCCGAGCTGCTCGAGCGTTTCGCGGTGGTCAAGGCCGACCAGGGCGACAGCCTGATCGCCTTCGGTTGGGCGATGGAGGAGGACCTCCGCAAGCTGGCTCCGGCGACGTAGCTGGTTGGAGCTCGACAGGGTCGTTCGTACCCGACGGATGGTCCGCGCTTTTGCGGACCGTCCGGTGTCGCCCGAGGTGGTGGACGGCCTGCTCGACCTGGCACGCCGCTCGCCGTCGGCGGGGCACACGCAGCCGTGGTCGTTCGTGGTCCTGTCGGGCGCCGAGGAGACGGCTCGCCTGTGGGACGTGACGCTCCCTGAGCCCCGCCGGGCGGGTTTCCGCTGGCAGGGCCTGCTGTCGGCCCCGGTCGTCGTCGTGCCGCTGGTGTCGCCGGGCGCCTACGTGTCCCGCTACGCCGAGCCCGACAAGTCGTCGACGGGCCTGGGCGGCTCGACCGACGCCTGGCCGGTGCCCTACTGGTGGGTCGACGGTGGGATGGCGGTGCAGACCCTGCTCCTCGCCGCGGTCGACGCCGGCCTGGGTGCTCTGTTCTACGGCCTGTTCGACCACGAGGCGGCGGCGCTGTCGGCGCTCGGGGTCCCCGACGGCTGGCGGGCCCTCGGCGCCGTCGCCCTCGGCTACCCCGCACCCGACGAGCCCGGTGCGTCTGCCTCGCGCCCCCGCCGCCCGTTGGACGACGTGGTCCACCGGGGCGGCTGGTAGCCCCAACCCCGAAATTGCGTGGCAGGCGGTCGCTAGAGGGCCACGAACCACGCAATTTCGCTCAGAGCCCGAGCTGTGCCCTCAGGGTGACGGGATCCGTGGCGGGGAGGTTGCAGGTGAAGTCGCGGCAGACGTAGGCGTTGCCAGCTTCCCGCGACTCCCAGAGGGCTGACGGGAACGGTTCGCCCCAGGCCAGGACCACCGTCGGGGTGAAGGAGCGCTGGACCACCGCCACCAGGTCGGGATGGTCGGAGCCGGGGATGACCACCTCGTCGACCCCGTGGGCCGCCAGGTCGAGGGCGGCCAGGAGGTGGCCGAACGCCGTGGGGTGCTGGGCGACCAGCGGGGCGGTCAGGCGCAGGGCCGAGTCGGCCGCGTCGCCGTACCGCGCCTCGCCCGTCAACGCCGCCAGGCGGGCCAATCCCACCGCCGCCAGGCTGTTGGCGCTCGGCGTGGCGTTGTCCATCAGGTCCTTGGTGGCCGCCACCAGCTGCTCGGCGTCGCGGCCGTTGGTGAAGGCGCCGCCGTTGTCGTCGTCCCAGAACAGGTCGAGGAGCCCATCGGCGGCCGCCCGGGCCGCCGCGATCCAGCGAGCCGAACCGGTCGCCTCGGCCAGGCGGACGAAGCCGTCGAGCAGCGCCCCGTAGTCGGCCGCGTAGGCCAGCACCCGGGCACCGCCGTCGGCCTGCCACGACCGCAGCCAGCGCCCGTCCTCCCGCTGGAGCTGCGCCAGCAGGAACTCGCCGTTGGCGACCGCCGCCGCCAGCCAGTCGGCCCGACCGGTGGCAGCCGCCGCCTCGGCCAGCGTGGCCAGCATGAGGCCGTTCCACTCGGTGAGCACCTTGTCGTCGAGCCCCGGCCGCACCCGCTCCTCCCGGGCCTCGAACAGCCGGGCCCGGGCGTCGTCGATCTCGGGCGGCCGCAGCAGGTCGCCCCGGGCGTGCAGCCGGTTGAGGATCGAGCTGCCGCTGTGCTCGAAGTTCCCCTCGTCGGTGACGCCGTAGTGCTCCGCCACCCGGGCCCCCAGGTCGGCGCCGAGGACCGACGCCAGCTCGGCCGGCGTCCAGACGTAGAAGCGGCCCTCCTCGCCCTCGCTGTCGGCGTCCTCGGCGGAGTAGAAGCCGCCGCCGGGGTGCCGCAGGTCGCGCAGCACGTAGTCGACGGTCTCGTCGAGCACCTGCCGGTGGGCCGGCGAGCCCGTCACCTGCCAGGCGTGCAGGTACACCCGGGCCAGCAGCGCCTGGTCGTAGAGCATCTTCTCGAAGTGCGGCACCAGCCACACGTTGTCGACCGAGTAGCGGGCGAAGCCGCCGCCCAGGTGGTCGTACATGCCGCCGGAGGCCATGGCGTCGAGTGACGTGGTCAGCGCCCCGAGCGCCGCGGTGTCGCCCCGGGCCGCGGCCCGCACCAGCACCTCCAGGCTCATGGCCTGGGGGAACTTGGGTGCGCCGCCGAAGCCGCCCCACTGGGGGTCGTGCTCGGCCAGCAGGGTGCGGAGGGCGTGGTCGAGGGTGGTGGCGGCGTCGGGGACGTCGGCGGCGGGGGTCAGCCGGGCGGTGCGACCCAGGGACCCCGTGAGCTCGACGGCCTGGGCGGTCAGGTCGTCGCGGCGGGTGCGCCACACCTCGTCGACCCGCTTGCAGAGGTCGGGGAACGACGTCATCCCGCCCCGGGGCGAGTTGGGGAAGTAGGTGCCGCCGAAGAACGGCTTGCGCTCGGGCGTGAGGAACACGGTCATCGGCCAGCCGCCCTGGCCGGTCAGCGCCTGGACGACCTCCATGTAGAGGGCGTCGACGTCGGGGCGCTCCTCCCGGTCGACCTTCACGTTCACGAACAGGTCGTTCATCACCGCGGCGATGTCGGGATCCTCGAACGACTCGTGCGCCATCACGTGGCACCAGTGGCAGGCCGAGTAGCCCACCGACAGCAGGATCGGCTTGTCGTCGAGGCGGGCGGCGGTGAAGGCCTCGTCGCCCCACGGGTACCAGTCGACCGGGTTGTCGGCGTGCTGTCGGAGGTAGGGACTGGTCTCGTCGGCGAGGCGGTTCACTTCGCCGACTGTAGGACCCGCTCTCTAGGGTCCCACCCCATGGAACTGAGCCTTGAGGGGAAGGTGGCCCTGGTGACCGGGGCGAGCCGGGGGATCGGCGAGGCCATCGCCCGGACGTACGCCGCGGCGGGGGCGTCGGTGGTGCTGTCGTCGCGCAAGCAGGAGGCGCTCGACGAGGTGGCAGCCAGCATCGTCGACGACATCGGCGCCGACCGGGCGGGGGACGTGGCCGCAGTCGCCGCCCACGCCGGCGATCCGGAGCAGATCGCCGGGTGCGTTGGCGCGGCCGTCGAGCGCTTCGGCCGGCTCGACATCCTGGTCAACAACGCCGCGACCAACCCCTACATGGGCGCGGCGGTCGACATCGACCTGCCCCGCTTCGACAAGACCTGGGAGGTCAACTACCGGGGGCCGGTGGTGTGGGTGCAGGAGGCATGGAAGGCCTCGATGAAGGACAACGGCGGGATCGTGATCAACATGGCCTCGACCGGAGGGCTCACCGTGGCGCCGGGCCTCGGCCACTACGACGTGACCAAGGCGGCCCTGATCCACCTCACCAAGACGCTGGCCGACGAGCTGGGGCCGACCGTGCGGGTGAACGCCATCGCCCCGGGCCTGGTGAAGACCGAGATGGCCCGGGCGCTGTGGGAGCCGAACGAGGAGGCGATCGCCCGCCGGGTGCCGTTGCGGCGCCTCGGGGTGCCCGACGACATCGCCAACGCGGCGCTGTTCCTGGCCAGCGACCTGTCGTCGTGGATCACCGGCCAGACCCTGGTGGTCGACGGGGGATCGCTGCTCCACGGCTCGATCTAGTAGCGCTTCAGCTTGCCGAGGGCGGTGCGGGGGAGGGTGTCGGCCAGCTCCAGCTCGTGGGGGGCCGACCAGGGCGGGAGGGTCTCCTTGACCCAGCCACGGACGGCGTCGAGCGTCGGCGGTTGTCGTGGGTTTGCGGGGACCACCCGGGCGACCACCCGCCGGCCCCACGTGGGGTCGGCACGGCCGAAGACCAGGGCCTCCCGGACGTCGGGGTGCTCGGTCAGGCGGGCCTCGACGGTGGTCGGCCACACCTTCTCGCCGCCGGTCACGATCACGTCGCCGATCCGCCCGCTGACCCCGAGCGTGGCGCCGTCCCAGGCCCCGGCGTCGCCGGTGGGGAGCCAGCCGTCGGCGTCCCTGGGGTCGTGGCCGTCGCGGTAGGCCCGCAGCAGCATCGGCGCCCGCAGGTGGATCTGGCCGGCGGCGTCGACCCGGATCTCGACGCCGTCGAGCGGCACGCCGTCGTAGACGATCCCGCCGCCCGACTCGGTGAGGCCGTAGGTGGCGACGGCGTTGGCGGGCAGATCGGGCGGCATCGCCGAGCCGCCGAGGACGATCGTGCGGAACCGGGCGGCGTCGACCCGGGGGAGCAGCGCCGGCACCAGCGAGACCAGCGTCGCGTCGCCCGACGCCTGCCGGACGTCGGGCACCACGGTCAGGGGAGTCCCGGTGAGCAGCGCCCGGGTGACCACCCCGAGGCCACCGACGTGGGCCAGCGGTAGGCACGCCAGCCAGCGGTCGCTCGTGGGGTCGACGGCGAGCCGGGTGCTGGTGGCCCGGGCCGACGCGGCGACGGCGTCGTGGGTGAGGACCGCCGCCTTCGGCTCCCCGGTGGTCCCCGACGTGAGGACCACGAGCGCGTCCCTGGCCGCCACCGGCTCCTCGGGTCGGGCAGCCGCCAGTGCCGCCTCCCGCGCCGGCCCCGGCAGCCGGGGGTCGAGCGGCAGCACGGCGTCCCCGTCGTCCCAGGCCCGGCGGAGCGCGTCGACGAAGCCCGGCGTGCCCTCCGCCTCGACGACGACGAGACGGTTCAGCGGTCACCCTCCGACACGGCTTCCGGACCCATCGCGTGAGCTTCCTACACTGCGGCCCGTGCCGTCGATCGACTCCCCGTCCGCCCCGCCCGTGCCACCCACGGGAGCCCGGCTGTGGCTGGCGGGGGCGCGGCCCCGGACGCTGCCGGCCGCCGTCGTGCCCGTGCTGGTGGGCACGGCCTGTGCCGCCGGGGAGGTCGACCTGATCGCCTGGCGGGCCGTCGCGGCCCTGGTCGTCGCCCTCGCCCTGCAGGTGGCCACCAACTACGCCAACGACTACAGCGACGGCGTCCGGGGCACCGACAGCGCCGAGCGCCGGGTGGGGCCGGTGCGGCTCGTCGGGTCCGGCCTCGTCGCCCCCGGGCGGGTGAAGCGGGCCGCCCTCGTCGCCTTCGGGGTGGCCGGCGTGGCCGGGTTCGCCCTGGCCGTGGCGGTCGGGTGGGAGCTCATCGTGGTGGGTGTGGCCGCCATCGCCGCCGGCTGGTTCTACACCGGCGGCCCCCGCCCCTACGGCTACCTGGGCCTGGGCGAGGCGTTCGTGTTCACGTTCTTCGGGGTGGTCGCCACGGCCGGGTCGGCCTACGTGCAGGAGGGGCAGCTGTCGGGCCTGGCCCTGGGTGCCAGCGTGCCGGTGGGCCTCCTGGCGACGGCGCTCCTGGTGGTGAACAACCTGCGGGACATCCCGGGCGACACGGTGTCGGGCAAGCGCACCCTGGCCGTCCGCCTGGGCGACGCCCGCACCCGCTGGTTCTACGTCGCCCTGCTGGTGGCGGCGGTGGTGTGCGTGCCGCCGATCGCCGCGTTCGGGGAGCGTCCGGCCGCGATCCTGGCCCTCGCCGCCGTGCCGTTGGCCCGCAACGCCGTGCTGGCGGTGCTCCGGGGCGACCGGGGGCCGGCGCTCATCCCGGTGCTGGTCGCCACCGGCCGGGTGCAGCTGGTGTTCGGCGCCTTCCTCGCGCTCGGGCTCGCCGTATCCGGCTGAGTCGTCTGTGGTCGCCGGGCCGAGCTCGAGTCAGCTGTGATCGGAGACCGATCAGAAACGACTCAACCCCGCTGAGTCGACCTCAAACGACTCGGGGGAAGGTCGCCAGCCAGGGGCGGAGGTGGGCCAGGAAGGCCTCGGGCTGCTCCAGGTGGGCGGCGTGGCCGGCACCGGGGACCAGGGCGACCATGGCGTGCGGGCCGACGGCCTCGGCGGTGCGGCTGGCGATGTCGGCGTAGCGGATGTCGTGGGTGCCGGCCACGGCCAGCACGGGTACCCGGAGCTCGTCGAGGCGGGGCCACAGCGACTGCTGCGAGCCGGTGCCCGCCAGCTCCAGGCTCGACGCCAGCCCCTCGGCGGTGTTGCGGCGGCGCTCCTCGTCGAACCTCGCCCAGGCTGGCAGCCCCAAGAACAGCGGTTGGTCGAGCCACTCGGTGAGGAAGGCGTCGACGCCGATCTCCCGCACGTGGGTGGCCAGCTCGTGGTCGCGGGCGCGGCGGGCGGCCCGCTCGACGTCGTCCTCGATGCCGGGGGTGCCGCCGATCAGCACCAGCCCCTCCACCACCTCCGGGTGGCCCAGGGCGACGTGGAGCGCCAGCCGGGCGCCCATCGAGTAGCCGACCCAGACGCCCCGCCCGCCGGTGGTCGCCATCAGCGCCGCCCCCTCGACCAGGCCGGCCCTCACGTCGGTGGCGATGCCGTGGCCGGGGGCGTCGAGCCGCACGACCTCGTGGTCGCGGGCCAGGTCGTCGCCCACGGGGCCCCAGCAGCCGGCCGTCTGGGTGAAGCCGTGGAGCAGCACCAGTCGCGGGTCGTGCGGGTGGTCGCCGGGTTCGGTCACGGCGGGCGATGCTAGGAGCCTGATGGATGCCGACGTGCAAGCGACGTTCACCGCCACCCTGGTCGACGAGTGGGTGCGGGGCGGGGTGCGGGATGCCGTGGTCTGCCCGGGGTCGCGGTCGACGCCGCTGGCCCTTGCGCTCGCCGACCACCCGGGCATCGCCGTCCACGTCCACCACGACGAGCGGTCGGGCGGGTTCCTGGCGCTGGGCCGGGCGCTGGCGACCGGGGTGCCGGTGGTGGTGCTGACCACCAGCGGGACGGCCACCGCCGAGCTGCACCCGGCCGTCGTCGAGGCCCACCACGCCGGCGTGCCGCTGGTGGTGTGCACGGCCGACCGTCCCCCCGAGCTGCAGGACGTCGGCGCCGCCCAGACCATCGACCAGGCCCACCTCTACGGCCGGGCGGTCCGCTGGTACGCCGACCCGGGCGTCGCCGACCCGTCGACCTCGTCCCGCTGGCGACCGCTCGCCGCCCGGGCCCTCGCCGAGGCCGCCGGTCCGCCCGCCGGTCCCGTGCAGCTCAACCTGCCGTTCCGCGAACCGCTCGTCGGCACCCCCGGCCCGCTCCCGCCGGCTCGCCCTTTGGCGACACTGGCGGCGTCGCAGGTCGACACCGCCGACCTCGCCGAACGTCTGGCGGGCCGGCGCGGCCTCGTCCTGGCCGGTGCCGGCAGCGGGAGCGACGTCCTGCGGCTGGCCGAGCGGCTGGGGTGGCCGGTGGTGGCCGACCCGCGGGCCGAAGCGTGGGTGCCGAGTCCCCACGTCGTGGCCCACCTCGACGCGATCCTCCGCTCGGAGGTGGCTCGGGCGGCGCTGCGGCCCGAGGTGGTGCTCCGGCTGGGCGGTCCGCCGGCGTCACGGGTGGTGAACGAGTGGCTGGCCGCGAGCGGCGCCGAGCTGGTGGTGGTGACCGACGTCGGCTGGTCCGATCCCGACGGCGTCGCGCACCTCGTCGTGCGGGCCGCGCCGAAGGCCGTCGTGGCGACGCTGCTGCCCCAGGTCATCGGCACACCCGTCGGCATGTGGCTCACCCACTGGCAGGCGGCCGCCGAGGCCGCGGCCGACGTCGTGGCGGCGACCGCAGCCGGCGAGCCCGCCGTCGCCCGGGACCTGGTGGCGGCTATGCCCGGCGGCGCCCAGCTGGTGGTGTCCTCGTCGATGCCGGTCCGGGACGTCGAGCGGTACGCGGCGCCCCGGCCCGGGCTCCGGGTGCTCGCCAACCGGGGGGCCAACGGGATCGACGGCGTGGTGTCGACCGCGGTCGGGGCGGCGCTGAACGGAGCCCCGACGGCGCTGCTGATCGGCGACGTCGCCTTCCTGCACGACAGCAACGGCCTCCTCGGCGCGGCCCAGCGGGGCGTCGACCTGGTGGCGGTGGTGGTCGACAACGACGGCGGCGGCATCTTCTCGTTCCTCCCGCAGGCCACGTCGCTGCCCGGCGACCGCTTCGAGCGCCTCTTCGGCACGCCCCACGGGCTCGACCTGGTCGCCCTGGCCAGCGCCTACGGCATCGAGGCCCGGGCCGTCGGCGAGGAGGACGTCACCACCGCGGTCACCGAGGCCGTCGACAAGGGCGGCGTCCACGTGCTGGTGGTCCGCACCGACCGACCCGCCAACGTCGAGATCCACCGCCGCATCGACGACGCCGTCGCCGCCGCCGTGACCGCCGCCCTGGGCTAGGCCGCTAGGGCCGCACCAACGCCGTGAGCAGGGCCTGGAGCTTCATCCGGGTCTCGGCCAGCTCGGTGAGGGGGTCGCTGTCGGACACGATGCCGATGCCGGCGACCACCCGGGCCGTCGCCCCGGACAGCTCGGCGCAGCGCAGCGACACCGCCCACGTGCCGTTGCCCTGACCGTCGGCCCAGCCCACGGTGCCGGCGTAGAGGCCCCGCTCGAAGCCCTCGTGCTCGAGGATCCACTCGACGGCGGCCTCCCGGGGGAAACCCGACACGGCCGGCGTCGGGTGCAGTGCCGCCACCAGCTCCAGCACCGACGGCGCCGGCTGCGACAGCCGCCCCTCCACCAGCGTGGCCAGGTGCTGCAGGTTGGCCACCCCGATCACCGACGGTTCGGGTTCGTAGTCGAGGTAGGAGCACCAGCCCAGCAGCGTGTCGTGCACCATGTCGATCGTGAACTGGTGCTCGGTCCGGTACGTGGCCGACGCCAGCAGCGACGCCGCCAGCCGCTGATCGGTGGTCGGGTCGCCGCCCCGGGGGGCCGTGCCCGCCATCGGGTGCGACCGCACGGTGTCGCCCGTCCGGGCCACCAGCAGCTCGGGGCTGGCGCAGATCAGCGGCCCCACCGACACCACGTGGCAGCCGGGGAACGTGGTGCGGAGCCGCTCCAGCACCGCCACCCGGTCGAACGGCCGGTCGCCGGTGACCAGCACCTCCCGGGCCAGGACCACCTTCGACAGGGCGCCCGTGGCGTGCCCCTCGGCCAGCACCTTGGTGGCCCGTTCGACCAGGTCGCACCAGTCGTCGGGCTCCAGCGCCGAGGCGACGGTGATCGACCGGGGCGGCGGCAGCGCCGGCGTCGGCGGCACCTCGGCCACCAGGTCCTCGGCGGGGCGGTCGTGGCGGGGGTCGTCGTCGGGGCCGACGGTGGTGACCCAGCGGGTGCCGTCGTCGCCCCGGCCGACCACCAGCGACGGGACCACCAGCGACGCCGCCGAACCCGGCACGAACGGCAGCGCCCCGAACGCCACGGCCCCGCAGCCGGGCCGTCCCACCTCGTCGTCGACGGCGACCGAGGCCAGCGTCTGGGCAGCACGCCGGGCGGCCGACGACGGGTCACCCGCCGGCCAGTCGACCCGCAGCGCCTCGCCCCGCCCTGCGATGCCCACGCGGCTGCGTTCGAACAGCAGCCCGTCGGCGCCCGCGAAGGTGACGAGGTCGACGTCCCGGTCGATCCGCCGGGTGCGGGCCAGCAGGCTCACGACGGGCTCCCCGCCCGGGTTCCCGTGATCAGCTGGGAGATGCCGCCGGAGAAGAGGCGGCGGGTGACGTCGTTGAACCCGGCTTCGGCCAGCATGCCCAGCATCCGGCCCGGCTCCGGCAGGTAGGCGACCGAGCGGGGCAGGTAGCGGTAGGCCGCCGGGTCGGACAGCAGGCCGCCGATGAGCGGCACCACCTTCCCGAAGTACACCCCGTGACCCCAGCGCAGCACCGGGTTGCCCGGCACCGCCACCTCGAGCAGGGCGATGCGGCCGCCCGGGCGGACGACCCGGCCCAGCTCGACGAAGAACGGCTCCAGCGCCACCAGGTTGCGCAGGGCGAAGCCGCAGGTCACGCCGTCGACCCGACCGTCGGCCACCGGCAGCGACAGGGCATCGGCCTGCGCCAGCGGCACGAACGTGCGGGCCGCGGCCAGCATCCCGAACGAGAGGTCCATCCCCACCGGTCGCAGCCCGGCGGCCTCCAGCTCGCGGCACAGGTCGCCGGTCCCGCACGCCAGGTCGAGCACCTGCGACCCGGCCGGCAAGCCCAGCGACCGCACCGTCCGCCGCCGCCACCCGACGTCCATCCGGAAGGTCATCAGCCGGTTGACGACGTCGTAGCGCGGGGCGATGGCGTCGAACATGGCCCGCACCGCCTGCACCTTCTCCGGTCCCTCGGGCAGGGTCTCGGGCATCGGCGACGCGTTGGGCATCGCCCGCATCGTACGACCGGTGCCGCCCGCACCAGCCAACCGACCTAGTCTCAGGGCTGGTGAAATCGCACTTCCGACTCCTGGGCGTACCCGTACGGGTGGAGCCGCTGTTCCTCGTGATCGCCGCGCTCATGGCCTACGAGCTGCGGCCGCTGTGGGTCGTCTTCGCCTTCATCGGCATCGTGTTCGTGAACGTGCTGGTCCACGAGATGGGCCACGCGATCATGTTCCGCTTCGCCGGCCAGCGCTCGGCGGTGGTGCTCCACGCCTTCGGCGGCTTCACGGTCCCCACGGGCGGTGGCCGGCGCCAGATGAGCAAGGCGATGTCGATCACGGTGAGCCTCGCCGGGGTCGGCGCGCAGATGCTGTTGCTCTACCTGCCGGCGCGGCTGCTCAAGGACAGCGACTGGGGCACCGAGCAGGCCATCGACTTCATCAGCGGCCCCGGCTTCAGCTGGTGGCCGATCCTCGTCTACACGCAGTTCGTGGCCCTGTGGTGGTCGGTGCTGAACATCCTGCCGATCCGCCCGTTCGACGGCGGCCACGTCGCCGAGGAGCTGGTGGGCTTCGAGAACGCCTGCAAGCTGTCGATCGTCGTGGGCGCGGTGGCGGCGCTGGTCGCCGCGGTGCAGTTCTCGCTCTTCACCGGCCTCTTCCTGGGCATGTTCGCCTTCCTCAACTATCGCGAGCTGCAGGAGGGCCGGGCCACCGGCACGTTCGACGTCGACGCCCCCGAGGGCCAGGCGGCCGCCGGACGCGGCGGCGGAGCATCCCGCGGGAGCAGTGGGCGCGGTGGGCGCAAGAAGGCCCGCGGTGGCCACCTGCAGTCCGTGCCGCCCATCCCTGACCTGGCGTCCGAGTTGGCACGCCCCCGCGACACCGCGGAGATCGAGTCACGGGCCTGGAACGCGCTGCGTGGCGGCGACGTCGAGATGGCGGCGGCCCTGCTCAAGCAGACGGCCGGCCGCCCGAACCCCTTCCTGCAGGCCAGTGTCGCCCTGGCGCAGGGCCATGCCGGTCTGGCCGGCGACATGTTCGAGGCCGCCTACCTGGCCGAGCCCGGCGGACCGCCCAACCTGGTGCCGGCCACCCTGCTGGCGAACAGCGGCGGGGCCGTGCCGCTGGCGGCCCAGCTGGTCGCGGCCGGCCCGGTCGGCATCGAGGCCGCCGGCAGCCTGCAGACCCACCTGCACTACGCGGAGGGCTTCCAGGCCGCCGCCGAGGTCGGCGAGCAGGTGTTCGCCGCCGGTCCTCGGAGCCCCGCCCAGACGGCGTTCGAGATCGCCTGCTCCTGGGCCCGGGCGGGACGGGCCGAGGAGGCGCTGCGCTGGGTGGAGGCCGCCGTCGACGCCGGTTTCAAGGCGCCGGGCATGCTCGACGGCGAGCCCGACCTGGCCCCGGTCCGCGCCCTGGAGGGCTGGACCGCGGTCCGCTCCCGCCTGACGGCGTAAAGCCAGGGAAATTGCGTGGCAGGCGGCCCCCTGGCGACCACCAGACACGCAATTTCGGGTCAGTCGTAGTAGCGGTAGACGTTCTCGGCCACGCAGGAGGGCTTCTCGGCGCCCTCGACCTCGAACGTCATGCGCATGGTCACCTGCACGCCGGCCTTGATATCGGTCACGTCCATGAGCTCGACGCCCACCCGCAGCTTCGAGCCCACCGGCACCGGCGACGGGAAGCGGATCTTCTCCGACCCGTAGTTCACGGCCATGCTGATGCCCTGCACCTGCACCACCTGGGGCACCAGCAGCGGGCCCAGCGACAGCGTGAGGTAGCCGTGGGCGATCGGGCCGCCGAAGGGGCTCTCCCGCTTGGCGCGCTCGGGGTCGACGTGGATCCACTGGTGGTCGCCCGTCGCGTCGGCAAACTGGTTCACGCGGTCCTGGCCGACCTCGAGGTAGTCGCTGTACCCGAGGTGTTGGCCGACGAGGTCCCGCAGCCCAGCTGTTCCCTGCACGATGGTGGTCATGCCGGCGATGATGCCCGATCCCGTGGAATCCGTTCTAGTCGAGGACCTGGTCGGGGTCGTGCTGGCGGCGGGGGAGGGCGTCCGGCTGCGGCCGCTCACGCTGCGCAAGCCGAAGCCGCTGTGCCCGGTCGACAACGTGCCGCTGGTCGACCACGCCCTCGGGCGGGCCGCCACGGTCACCCCGCACCTGGCCGTCAACCTCCACCACGGGCGCGACCAGCTCGCCGCCCACCTGGAGGCGGAGGCCGGACCGGTGGCCGGCTCGCCCGTGCACCTGTCGGTGGAGGAGCCGGAGGCGCTCGGCACCGCCGGGGCGCTGGGGCACCTGCGCCCGTGGATCGACGGCCGCGCTGCCGTGGTCCTCAACGGCGACACCTGGAGCCCCGGCTCGCTCGCCGCCGCGGTCCAGGGCTGGGACCGGGAGCGGGTGCGGCTGCTGGTGGTCGACGACGACCGGCTGACCCGGTCGAGTCGCCTGGCGGGAGCGCTGCTGCCCTGGTCGGAGATCGCCCCGCTGGAGCCCATGCCGTCGGGGCTCTACGAGGCCTCGTGGGGACGGCTGGCCGCCGAGGGCCGGATCGAGGTGGTCCGCTGGGACGGCCCTTGGGTCGACTGCGGCACCCCCGCCCGCTACCTGCACGCGAACATGCTGGCCAGCGGGGGTCGGTCGGTGGTGGGCCCGGGCAGCAAGGTGGACGGCCGGGTGGTGCGCTCGGTGCTGTGGGAGGACAGCGTGGTGCGGGCCGACGAGGTGCTGGTCGACGCCGTCCGCGCCGGCAACCTCACCGTGTTGGTGCGCTAGACCCGGGAAATTGCGTGCGTCAGCCCGCTATGTGCGGGTTTTCGAACGCAATTTCGGGGGGTCGAGGGTCACGCGGGCGGCGAGCTGGCCGCAGGCGGCGTCGATGTCGGTGCCGCGGTTGCGGCGGACGGTGGCGTTCACGCCCATGTCGACCAGCCAGCGCCGGAACCGCTGGACGCCGGCGGGCGGCGTGCCCTTGGTGGGCCAGCCCGGCGTGGGGTTGAGCGGGATGAGGTTGACGTGCGCCGCCAGCGGCAGCGACCGGGCCAGCTCGGCCAGCTCCGTGGCGTCGCTGCGGCGGTCGTTGGTGCCGTCGATCAGCGCCCACTCGAAGCTCAGCCGGCGCCCCTTGGCCTGCAGGTACTGGGCGCAGGCGTCGAGCAGCATGGCCAGCGGGTAGCGCCGGTTGATCGGCACGAGCTCGTCGCGCAGGACGTCGTTGGCGGCGTGCAGCGACACGGCCAGGTTGACCGGCAGCTCCTGGGCGGCCACCCGGCGGATGCCCGGCACGATCCCGACCGTCGACAGGGTGAGGTGGCGGGCGGACAGGCCGAGGGCGTCGTGGGCCCGCTCGACGGCCGGCCACACGTTGTCGAGGTTGGCGAGCGGCTCGCCCATGCCCATGAAGACGACGTTGCCGAGCCGCCGCCCGTCGACCCGGGCCTGGCGGGCCGCGGCCACGATCTGCTCGACGATCTCGCCTGTCGACAGGTGGCGCTCGAAGCCGGACTGGCCGGTGGCGCAGAAGCCGCAGGCCATGGCGCAGCCGGCCTGGGTGGACACGCAGACGGTGGTGCGGTCGTGGTAGTGCATGAGCACGGTCTCGATGCGGCGGCCGTCGGGGAGGGCGAACAGCCACTTCACCGTGGACCCGTCGTGGTCCGACGACGCCGCCACCGGGGTGAGCGCCGGCTGCAGCTCCTCGACGTCGGCCAGCTGGGTCCGCAGCGCCTTGGGCAGCGTCGTCAGCTCGGCGGGCGACGCCACCAGCTGGTCGTAGAGGCCCTGCCACAGCTGGTCGACCCGGTAGCGCGGCTCGCCCTCGAGTCGCGCCCCCAGCTGGTCGCGGTCGAGGTCGTAGAGCCGGGGCACCCAACAAGGGTAGGCGCCTCGGCGAAGCCCGAGACCGTTTGGGGCGGCGGCGGGGTGGTCGGCGGGGGGTACGGTCCGGATCGTGACGTCCCTGCCCGAACCGCCGCCGCATCCGGAGCACCACCACCGCAACGTGCAGGGCGGCGCGGCCCGGGCGGCGGTGTTCGGGGTGAGCGACGGGCTGGTCTCGAACCTGGGGCTGGTCCTCGGCATCGCCGGGGCCGACCCGGTGCCCGGGGCCGTGCGGCTGGCCGGGGTGGCCGGACTGGTGGCCGGCGCCATCTCCATGGCGGCGGGCGAGTACAACTCGATGCGGGTGCAGGCCGACCTGCTGGAGCGGGAGCTGCGGATCGAGGAGCGGGAGCTGCGGGCCCGCCCCAACGTGGAGACGGTGGAGCTGGCGGGCCTCTACGAGCGCCGGGGCCTGCCGCCCGAAGGCGCCCGGGAGCTGGCGGAGGCGGTCATGCGCGACCCCGATGTGGCGCTGGAGGCGCATGCCCGTGAGGAGCTCGGCATCGACCCCAACGAGCTGGGCAAGCCGCTGAGCGCGGCGGGGTCGTCGTTCGTGACGTTCTCCGCTGGGGCGCTGATCCCGCTGCTGCCGTGGTTCTTCGGCGGGGGGACGGCGGCGATCGTGGCGTCGGTCGTGCTGGGTGTGGCCGCCGCGGTCGTGGTGGGGGCCGTGATCGGCCGGTCGACCAACCGGGGCGTGCCGTTCGGCGTCGCCCGCCAGGTGCTGTTCACGGTGGTTCCCGCCGCCATCACGTTCCTGATCGGCTCGGCGCTCGGGGTCGACCTGGCGGGTTAGTGGCCCGAGTCGTAG
>DATHJB010000141.1 GCA_035316325.1 Acidimicrobiales bacterium | reverse complement strand
CTGGGCGCCCGCTTCGTGTTCCGCCAGGCGCGGGGCGCGATCCCCTCGGCGCTGCGGTTCCTGGGCGTGTCGGGCAGCGTCGACGCCGCCACCGTGCTGGAGCACGGCCTCGGCAACGGCCAGGCCCTCTACCGGGACGTGCGCGACCGGACGGGGCTGGTCCAGGTCCTCCCCCCGGCGCTCCCCTCGGTCCGGCCGCTGTTCGAGACGGCCCCGGGTGGCGGCGAGCCGGTGGTCCCGGCGGTGGCGCTGGGGCCCGGCGCCCGTCGTTCCCCGGCGCTCGACCGCTCGGAGCCCCCGCCCGCCCTCGACCCGGCCCCTCCCCCGGCACCGCCCGCGCGGCCACCCGCGCCCCCGCCCGCGCGGCCACCCGCGCCCCCGACGCCGCCGGCCCGCCCTCAGCCGGCGGCGCGGGGCGACCTCGCCACCGCCCGCGACCGGGCCCGCGAGCGCCGCCGCTCGCCCCTCGCCCACGCCCTCGACCCCAAGGACCCGACGTGACCCGCCCCTGGCGGCGGTGGCCGGCCGCCGTCGCGGTCGCCCTCGCCGTGGCCCTCGGTGTGGTCGTCGTCGGGGCGGAGCCGGCCGCGGCCGAGGCGGCGCCACGCCGGGCGCCGACGGGGTTCTGCGACACCCTGGGCGACCTCGTCGGCGGCATCAGCAGCATCTTCGGTGGTGGCGGAGGTGGCGGCGACGACCATGGGATCGCCGGCGAGGCCTGCGACCGCATCGGCGACGGCGTCGGCGCGGTCGGCGACTTCCTGAAGGACGCCAGCTGCTTCGTCGACGCCCTGCCGCGACCGGTGCAGGCGGCCGCCTTCGGATCGGTGTTCACCATCGCCGCCCCGCTCGGCCTGATGGACATGCCCTGGTGCGACACCGAGCTGCCCGACGCCCGGCCCACGTGCGCCGAGCTCGCCGCCGCCGGCCACGAGGACGAGAGCGGCCGCCCCAACCTCGGCGGCCTCCTGCCCGACCGCTGCTGGGGCACCTACCCGAGCTCGTACTACGACTTCAACTACGACGGCGGCGGCGTCCTCGACTTCCGCCGGCAGGTGCTCGGCACCCTCACCGGCCTGGCGTTCAGCGCCGGCAAGGGCCTGACCCAGGTGGGGCTGTGGCTCACCGGGTGGAGCTACGAGTGGGACGCCGAAGACCGGCTCGGACTGGTGTCCAACGATCTCGCCGACCGGTTCGACCGGGGCCTGGTCGGGCCGTTCCAGCTCGACTTCGTGGCCTGGTTCGTGGTCGTGACGTGGGCCGGGTTCACGATGCTGCGGGGTCGGATCTCCGTCGCCGGCGGCGAGCTGGTGCTGTCGGTGCTGCTGGCCGCGGTCGCCGCGGTCTTCGTGGCCAACCTGGCCGGCTACCGGGCCGGGGCCTTCCACACGCTGACGCGGCTGTCGGACGCGGTGCTCTCCGTCGGCGACAGCGGCGAGCTGCCCGACACCCCGAGGGCCACCGACGAGGTGCTGGGCGACCACCTGCGCAGCCTCCACATCGCCTTCGTCGAGGAGCCCTACGACCACCTCAACTGGGGGCGCTCGCTGGGCGGCTACGCCGACGACGCCGGCGCCACCGCGCCGATCGGCCTCGACTGCGTGCCCGAGCGCGACGCCATCGTCGCCCGCGGCCCTCACGGCGCCGACGGCTTCCCCCGCCAGGTGATGGTCGACGGCGGCGGGGTGGACGACGTCGACGGCGGCTGCGTCGAGGAGGCCGCGTTCAACGGGGAGGCCAGCTGGGACAAGTTCTTCGCCACGATCCTCTACCTGGTCGCGGCGCTGTTCATGTTCCTGCTGCTGGGCATGGTCGCGCTGACGATCGTGCTGGCGAAGCTGGGCGTGATCTTCCTGTTCGCCCTGGCGCCGTTCGCCACCGTGCTCGCGGTGCTGCCCGGTGGCGGGCGGCGCTCGGCGTGGCGCTGGCTGTCGTCGCTGCTGTCGATGCTCGGGCTCGTGGCGGCGATGAGCTTCGTCCTGGCGTTCCTGGTGGTCGCCGTCGACGGGTTCCTCACGTCGACCAACGAGGCCGTCGAGCCGATCGAGCGCTTCCTGGTGCTCGACGCCCTGGTCGCCGGCGCGGTCATCGCCCGGAAGCGCCTGCTCGCCGCGGGCATGGCGATGGCCAACCAGCTCGGCGATCGCCTCGCCATCTCCACTCCCGCGGGCAGCGGGTCGGTGGGGGCGTCCGGAGGGGGCGCCGGCGGGGGTGGCAGCAACCTGCCCGAGCTCGCCGCGACCTACATGGCGTACCACTCCGTCGACCGGCTCTTCGAGCGCCGCCGCCGCCGGGTCGACTCCACCCGGGCCAACCGGCGCCACGGCATCTGGATGCTCAACAACAACCTGACGCCGTTCCCGGGCGGCGGCGGCCGCGGCGGTGGCGGAGGCGGTGGCGGAGGCGGAGGCGGAGGCGCCGCGGGTGGAGGCCGGTTGAACCGCGTCGCGAGCTTCCTGCAACCCCGGTACGGAGGCGCCACGGTGGGCTCGCGGATCGCCAACCGGGCCCGGGCCCGGGCACGCAACGACCTGAGCCGGGCCCGCACGCTCGGCCGGGGCGCGCAGCGTGCCCGCGGTGGCGTGGGGAGCCTCGTCGGCGGCGGCCGCCGGGCGGGAGCGAACCTGCGGGGGCGCTGGACCCGGGGCGGCGGCAACCGCCGGGAGATCCTCCAGGCCCTGCGGATGCAGCGCCGCGGCCGGAGCTGACCACCCGGACCGATGGCGGACCACCCGGCGCCCGGCGGCGGCGGCGGCGCGGCGGCTCACGGGACCGGGCGGCGGGCGGCGGCTTCCCGGCTCGGCAGGAAGGGACGCGTCCGTGCGACGGCCAAGTGGGCACGACGGCGGGTCCGCAAGGAGGCCGCCAAGCGGGCGACCCAGGCGGCGACCGGCGGGTGGCTCACCCCGCGCCGGATCATGCTCCTCGCCGCTGTGGCCGCGGCCCTGCTCGTCGGCCTGGTGGTGGTGCTCGCCATGGCGGCCACGTCGGCGGCCGACGCGGCCCGGCAACTTCCCGTCGTCGGCAGCCTGTTCGGCAGCGACCCGCTGGATGCCGGCGCCGGCGCCCCCGGGGCGGCCGGCGACATCCCGCCCGACTTCCTGGCGCTCTACCACGAGGCCGCCGATGCCCGGCAGCTGGACTGGGCCATCCTCGCCGGCATCGGCAAGGTCGAGTGCGACCACGGCCGGTCGACGCTGGCGGGCTGCAACCCCCGCGGCACCGTCAACCGGGCCGGGGCACGCGGGCCGATGCAGTTCCTCGGCTCCACCTGGCGACGCGGCGCCGGGCAGCACGACCCCGAGGTGGCGGGAGCGCCGGTGCCCGAGGGCCGCGAGGGCGACGGCTACGCCACCGACGGCAACGGCGACGGCCTGGCCGACCCGTGGCAGCCGGACGACGCCATCCACGCCGCGGCCCGCCTCGTCGGCCGCAACGGCGCCCCCGGCGACTACA
>DATHJB010000140.1 GCA_035316325.1 Acidimicrobiales bacterium | reverse complement strand
CGTGGCTCACCCGGCCCGGCACCGTCGGCCGGCCGGCGGTCGGCCAGGTGATGATCGGCGACGCCGTGGGCGAGCCGCTCCCGGTCGGGGAGACCGGCCTCGTCTACCTCAAGGCGCCTCCGGCGGGCCGCTTCGAGTACTTCAAGGACTCGGCGAAGACGTCGTCGACCTACCGGGGCGACCACTTCACGCTGGGCGACGTCGGCCACATGGACGCGGACGGCTACCTGTTCCTCACCGACCGGTCGGCCAACCTGATCATCTCCGGCGGCGTCAACATCTACCCGGCCGAGGTCGACGCCGTGCTGCTGGAGCACCCGGCGGTGGGCGACGCCGCCACCATCGGGGTGCCCGACGAGGAGTGGGGCGAGCGGGTGGTCGCCGTCGTCGAGCTGCAGCCCGGCCTCGACGGCACCGACGAGCTGGCGGCCGAGCTGGTCGAGCACTGCCGGGCGCGCCTGGCCCGGTTCAAGTGCCCGCAGGCGGTCGAGTTCACCGCCGAGCTGCCCCGCCAGGACAACGGCAAGATCTACAAGCGCCTCCTGCGCGACCGCTACCGCAACGGCGACGGCCCCGCGTCCTAACGCGCGCCAATCGGGCGGCGGCGGCGCCACGACGAGGCGACGGCGGGAGGGACCCAGCCGACGTCGGTGGCGTCGATCGACGTGCCGGGCGGGACCAGCTCGTCGATGCGGTCGAGAACGTCGTCGTCGAGGCGGACCTCGGCCGCGCCCAGCAGGCCCTCCAGCTGCTCCATCGTGCGGGGGCCGATGATCGGGGCCGTGACCGCCGAGTGCGCCAGCGTGAAGCCCAGCGCCAGGTGGGCGAGCGGCATGCCGGCCTCCGCGGCCAGCGCCTCCAGCTGGAGCACCAGGTCGAGCTTGCGCTGCACGTCGGGGCGGGTCGGGTCGAAGCGCTGGGGCATCCGTGCCGCTCGACCGGACGTGGCCGCGGCCGCGCCGGGCCGGTAGCGGCCGGTGAGGAACCCGCCGTTGAGCGGGCTCCACGGGATCACCGCCATCCCGTAGCGCTCGCAGGTGGGCAGGACCGACGCCTCGATCGTGCGCACGAAGATCGAGTACGGCGGCTGCTCCACCCGGAACCGCTCGTGGCCCCGGCGCTCGGCGGCCCACTGCGCCTCCACGATCGCCTCGGCCGGGAAGGTCGACGACCCCAGGTAGCGGACCTTGCCGGCGTGGACGAGGTCGGACAGCGCGGACAGCGTGTCGTCGACGTCGGTGTCGGGCTCGGGCCGGTGCACCTGGTAGAGGTCGATGTAGTCGGTGCCCAGGCGGCGCAGGCTGTCCTCGACGGCCCGCACGATCCAGCGGCGCGAGTTGCCGCTCCGGTTGGGGTCCTCGCCCATGGCGCCGTGGAACTTGGTGGCGAGCACCACGTCGTCGCGTCGGCCCTCCAGCGCCCGCCCGACGATCTGCTCCGACACCCCGGCCGAGTAGACGTCGGCGGTGTCGAGGAAGTTGAGGCCGGCGTCCAGGGCCCGGTGGATGATGCGGACGCAGTCGTCCTCGTCGCGGTTGCCGATCGGCCCGAACATCATCGCCCCCAGGCACAGGGGGCTCACCTTCACGCCGGTGGACCCGAGTGATCGGTAGCGCATCGTCACCTCAGAGGTAGCTGGTGAAGTCGTCGAGGGTGCGGCGGATCGTGTCGAGGTCGGCGGCGGGGATGCGCAGCACCACCTCCTGGACGCCCAGCTCGCGGTAGTGGTCGAGCTTGCCCTCCGACGGCAGGGTGCCGAAGGGGACGATCCAGGCGTCGGCCGGGTCGCGCCCGGCCTTGGTGAACGCCTGCTGGAGGTCGGCCTGTGCCGCGGCGGCGCCGGCTCCGCCGAACGGGATCCAGCCGTCGCCCCACTCGGCGATCTCGGCGAACAGCCGGGGTGAGGGCGCGCCGCCGAGCAGCGTCCGCACCCGGGGTCGCTGGACGGGCTTGGGCCAGGCCCAGGAGTCGTCGAAGCGCACGGCGTCGCCGTCGTAGCGAGCCACGTCGTCGCGCCACAGGGCCTGCATGGCGAGCACGTGGTCGCGGACGACGTCGCGCCGGCGGGCGAAGTCGACGCCGTGGTGGCCGATCTCGGCCCGGTTCCAGCCGTAGCCCACGCCCAGCACGATGCGCCCGCCACTGAGGTGGTCGAGCGTGGCGATCTGCTTGGCGAGGGCGATGGGGTCGTGCTGGGCGACCAGCGCGACGCCGGTGCCGAGCCGGATGGTGGTGGTGGCCTGGGCGGCCATGGCGAGGGCGATCCACGGGTCGAGCGTCCGGCGGTAGCCGTCGTCGAGCTCGTCGGCCCCGGTGGGCAGCTCGGTCTTCTGGTCGACCGGCATGTGGGTGTGCTCGGGGACGTACAGCGACGCGAACCCCCGTTGCTCCGCCTCGATCGCCACGTCCGCGGGCGTGGCCGTCAGGTCAGTGGCGAAGAACGTCACCCCGATGTCCATGCCGCCGGAAGCTAGCAGGCCTGCCACCAGCGAACCCAAGCGCTTGGTAGGGAACGGGGGAGGTGGCCTGGGCGATTGACAGCGCCGTCCCCCACGGGCGAGGGTGTACCCGGACAAGCGCTTGGTAAGGAGTGGCTTCACATGAGCATGCCCGCCGATGTCGGGGTGATCGACACGTTGATCGGACTACCCCATGTGTTCCCCGAAGGCCAGAACCCGCACGACCTGATCTCCTACATGTTCAAGGAGTTCCCGGAGGTCCCGCGGACCGAGCACAGCATCGACGACCTGCTCCGGACGATGGACGAGTACGGCATCGAGAAGGGTCTCATCCCGCTGTTCCTCGAGGACGAGATGTGCGTGCGGGCCGTCAAGGAGCACCCCGACCGCCTGCTCGGCTCGGTGGCGATCGACCCCAACGACGGCATGAAGGCCGTCCGCGACCTGCAGCGGGCGGTGGAGGAGATCGGGGCCAAGGCCGCCCAGTACATGCCGGCCGACGTCCACCCGTTCGTGCCGATCAACGACAAGCGCGCCTACCCCGTCTACGCCAAGTGCGTCGAGCTGGACGTGCCGATCTTCGTCAACGGCGGCGTGCCCGGCCCGCAGGTGCCCTACGAGAGCCAGCACCCCGGCCTGGTCGACGAGGTGTGCTGGTTCTTCCCGGAGCTCAAGTTCGTGTTCCGGCACGGCTGCGACCCGTGGACCGAGCTCACCGTGAAGCTGCTGCTGAAGTGGCCGAACCTCTACTACTCCACCAGCGGCTGGGCGCCGAAGTACTACCCCAAGCCGATCATCGACTACGCCAACAGCCGCGGCGCCCACAAGGTGCTGTACGCGGGCTACTACCCCTACGGCCTGGAGCTGGAGCGCATCTTCCGGGAGCTGCCGAACGTCCCCCTGAAGGACGAGGTGTGGCCCCGGTTCCTGCGCCACAACGCGGCCCACGTGCTCGGCCTGGACGACAGTGACGGCTGACGCCTTCCGCCTCGACGGCAAGGTCGCCCTGGTCACAGGGGGCAGCCGGGGCATGGGTCGGTCGATCGTGCTCGGGTTCGCCGAGGCGGGCGCCGACGTCGTGATCGTCAGCCGCAAGCTCGAGAGCTGCGAGAAGGTGGCCCGCGAGGTCGAGGAGTCCACCGGGCAGCGGGCCCTCCCCCTGGCCTGCCACCTCGGGTACTGGGACCAGGTCGACGAGCTCGTGGCCGCGGCGTACGACCACTTCGGGCGGGTCGACGTCCTCGTGAACAACGCGGGGATGTCGCCCGTCTACTCCGACGCGGCGGAGATCAGCGAGGAGCTGTACGACAAGGTCCTGGCGGTCAACCTGAAGGGCCCGTTCCGGCTGACGGCGCTGGTCGGGGCCCGCATGGCGGCCGGCGACGGCGGGTCGATCATCAACGTGACCAGCCACTCGGCGGTCCACCCCGACGAGACGATGATCACCTACGCCGGCGCCAAGGCGGGGCTCAACGCCATGACCATCGCCTTCGCCCACGCCCTCGGGCCCAAGGTGCGGGTGAACGCCATCCAGCCCGGCACGTTCCTGACCGACATCAGCAACGCCTGGGACGACGACGACGTGGAGCGCTGGGTGTCGTCCTACGCCCTGCGGCGGGCCGCGCAGCCCCACGAGGTCGTCGGCACCGCGCTGTACCTGGCGTGCGACCAGGCGTCGAGCTTCACGACCGGGGCCATCGTCCGGGTCGACGGGGGCAACACGTGACGGTGGGGCCGCGGCGGTGCTGGTGAGGATGTCGGTCGAGGCCGTGCGCCGGATGGGCGTGGTGGCCGGGATCGACCCGCCCGAGGCCCGCATGATCGTGCTGCCGGCGCTGTCGGATGCGGCGGGTGTCCCCCGGGTGGGCGTGCTGGCGGCGCTGGCCGACAGCGTCACCGGTGTGCACGCCCTGGAGGTGCTCGACTGCGAGGCGGCGCTGACCGCCGACCTGGCGGTGCACAGCGCCGGGGTGCCGGTGGCGCCGGGGACGGTGCTGGCGGCGACCAGCCGGCTGCTGAAGCGCCGGCGCCGGGGGGCGGTGTTCCAGGTCGAGGTGGCCGATGGTGAGCACCGCGTCGCCACGGCGACGGTGACCTACAGCACCGCCGGCGAGGGCGCCGTCCGGGTGCCCGAGGCGATGACCGAGCCGGCGACCGAGCCCTGGCCCCCCGACGACCTGTGCACCTCGGTCGACGAGCTGCTGCCCCTCGACGAGGCGGCGGACGGCGGCGGGATGGAGCTGGCCGTCGACGAGGTGACCTGCAACAACTTCGGGGTGCTGGCGGGCGGCGCGATCGGGATGGCGGCCGACGTGGCCGCGGCGCGCACCGCCGGGCGCCTCCTCGACGGCGACGCCACCGTCACCGACCTGGTGGTGCACTTCCTGGCGCCCGGGCGGGTGGGGCCGGTGGCGATCCGGACCGACGTCGTGGCCCCCGGGCCCGACCGGGTGTCGCTGCGCATCACGATGACCGACCGCGGCGACGGGGACCGGCTGCTCGTCGCGGCCACGGCCGGTGCCTGCCGGTCGAGAGTCGCTCGGGACCTGGTGCCGTGAGCAGCCTGACCGCCGACGAGCGGATCTCCGCCGAGCTGGCGCCCGAGGCGGCGCTGCGGGCCTGGGTCGGCGACCGGCTGCCGGGCGAGGGGCCGTTCACGGTCCGCCGGGCCACCAAGGGCCTGTCGAACGAGATGTTCCTGCTGGCCCGCGGCGGCCACCACTGGATGCTGCGCCGCCCGCCCCGCACCGTCAACGCCAAGGGCGCCCACGACATGGCCCGGGAGTTCCGGGTGCTCCAGGCCCTGGAGGGCACCGCGGTGCCGCACGCCCAGGGCCTGCTCCTGTGCGAGGACCCGGCGGTCCTCGGGGCGCCGTTCTACGTGATGGAGCAGGTCACCGGCGTCGGCCTCTACGACGGCGTGCCCGCGGCGCTCGACCGGCCGGGTGCCCGCACCCGGGTCGGCGAGGAGCTGGTCGACGCCCTGGCGGAGCTGCACCTGGTCGACTGGGAGGCCGCCGGCCTGGGCGACTTCGGGCGGCCCGACACGTTCACCGCCCGCCAGGTGAGCCGCTGGACCCGCCAGCTCGACACCTACCGCGTCCGCGACCTGCCCGACCTCGACGCCGCCGGCGCCTGGCTGGAGGCCCACGTCCCGACGATGCAGCGCGCCGCGCTCGTGCACGGCGACTACGGGCTCCACAACGTGCTGTTCGCGCCGGCGCTGCCGGTCGAGCTGGTGGCGGTCGTCGACTGGGAGACCGCCACCATCGGCGACCCGCTCGTCGACCTGGGCTACCTGCTGTCGCTGTGGCTCGAGGGCGACGAGCCGGCGCGCTGGACGGCGTCGGCCCTGCCCTACGACAGCGCCGGCTACCCGCCTCGCGCCGACCTGGCAGCCCGCTACGCCGCGCGCACCGGCGCCGACCTCGCCGCCCTCGACTGGTACCGGGCGGTCGGCCAGTTCCGGGTGGCGTGCATCCTCGAAGGTGCCTACGCCCGCCACCTGGCCGGCGGCACCGACGACCCGTCCATGGCGAGCCTGCGCGAGCGGGTGCCCAACCACGCCGCCTACGCGGCCGCGATCACCCGAGGGGAGGCCTGATGGCCTGGTCGTTCGCCACCGAGCCCGAGGACGAGAAGCGGCTCGACTGGGCCCGCGACTTCCTGCGGGAGCGGGTCTACCCGCTGGAGACCCTCGACCTCGACGACGCGGCCTTCCGGGCCGTGACCGCCGAGCTGCAGGAGGAGGTGAAGGCGGCCGGGCTGTTCGCCGCCCACCTGCCGCCGGACCTGGGCGGATCGGGCCACGGCCAGGTGTTCCTGGCGCTGCTCAACGAGATCGTGGGTAGCTCGGCCACCATCGGGCCGATCCTGTTCGGCAGCCAGCCGCCCGATTCCGGCAACGCCGAGCTGATCGCCATCGCCGGGACCGACGAGCAGCAGGAGCGTTGGATGCGGCCGCTGCTGGCCGGCGAGCTGCGCAGCTGCTTCTCGATGACCGAGCAGGGCCGCGGCTCCGACCCGACGCTGATCGAGACCCGGGCCCGGCGCGACGGCGACGAGTGGGTGATCGACGGGCAGAAGTGGTTCTCGTCGAACGCCTCGATCGCCGACTTCCTCATCGTGATGTGCCGCACCAACGACGGCCCCGAGGTGCACAAGCGGTTCTCGATGCTGGTGGTGCCAGCCGGCGCGCCCGGCCTCCACATCCGCGACGTGCCCACCATGCAGCACCCCTACGAGCGGGCGCCGGCCTACGCGGCGGAGGGCGAGGTCACCTACGACGGCGTGCGGGTGCCGGCCGACCACCTGCTGGGCGACGAGGGTGCAGGGTTCGCCCTGGCCCAGCGGCGCCTCGGCCCGGGCCGCATCCACCACTGCATGCGCTGGATCGGCCAGTGCCGGCGGGCCTTCGACATGCTGTGCGAGCGGGCGGTGTCGCGGTCGGTGCACGGCTCGACGCTCGGCGACAAGCAGCTGGTGCAGGCCTGGGTGGCCGACTCGTACGCCCAGATCGAGGCCGCCCGCCTGCTCACGCTCAAGGCCGCCTGGACGATCGACACCCAGGGCGTCCGGGCAGCCATCAACGACATCTCGATGATCAAGTTCGTGGGCGCCGAGGTGCTCCACGCGGTGATCGACCGGGCGATCCAGCTGCACGGCTCCTTGGGCTACTCGTCCGACATGCCGCTGGAGGAGATGTACCGGCTGGCTCGCGCCGCCCGGATCTACGACGGGCCCGACGAGGTGCACCGCGTCGGCGTCGCCCGCCGGATCCTGCGGGGCTACCAGCCGCGGGACGTGCCGACCGAGCACGTCCCGACCCGTCGGGCCGCGGCTGTGGAGCAGTACCGCGCCCACCTGACCGAGTGACCGCATGACCAGACGAGGGGGAACCGCATGAGGGCCGAGGAGATCGTGATCGTCGAGGCGGTGCGCACGCCGCTCGGGCGTCGCAACGGTGGGTTGGGCGGCGTGCACCCGGTCGACCTGCTGGCGGGCGTCCAGCGCGAGGTGCTCGACCGGGCGGGCGTCGACCCGGAGGCCGTGGGCCAGGTGGTCGGCGGCTGCGTCACGCAGGTCGGGGCCCAGTGCTACAACATCGCCCGCAACGCCTGGCTGACCGCCGGCCTGCCGCTGTCGGTGGCGGCGACCACGGTCGACGCCCAGTGCGGTTCGTCGCAGCAGGCCGCGAACCTGGCGGTGGGGCTGCTGGCGGGCGGGATCGTGGACGTGGCGCTGGCGTGCGGCGTGGAGTCGATGAGCCAGGTGCCGATCGGGTCGAACGCCAACCCCGACCTCGGTGCCGGGGCGCCCATCCCCGACAGCTACCACCAGGTCTACGAGTACACGAACCAGTTCGAGGGCGCCGAGCGCATCGCCCAGAAGTGGGCGGTCACCCGCGCCGACGCCGACGCCTTCGCCCTCCGGTCGCAGGAGCTGGCGGCCGAGGCGTGGGCCGACGATCGCTTCGCCGGCCAGATCGTGCCGGTCGCCGGGACCGAGCTGGAGGTCGACGAGGGCCCGCGCCCGTCGTCGCGCGACGGCCTGGCCGGGTTGAAGCCCGTGCTCGAGGGTGGTGTGCACACGGCGGGCAGCTCGTCGCAGATCTCCGACGGTGCCGCCGCGGTGCTGCTCATGACCGCCAGCCGAGCCGAGGCGCTGGGCGTCGAGCCGCTGGCCCGGATCGTCGACACCTGCCTGGTGGGCGTCGATCCCGTGCTGATGCTGACCGGCCCGATCGACGCCACCCGGCTGCTGCTCGACCGCAACGGCCTCACGCTCGACGACCTCGACGTGGTGGAGATCAACGAGGCCTTCGCCTCGGTGGTGGTCGCCTGGGCCCGGGAGGTCGGCTCCGACCTGCGGGGCGTCAACCCGAACGGCGGCGCCATCGCCCTCGGCCACCCGCTGGGCGCCACCGGAGCCGTGCTGCTCACCAAGGCGATCCACGAGCTGCGGCGCACCGGGGGGCGACGGGCGCTGGTCACGATGTGCTGCGGCGCCGGCCTCGGCACCGGCACCCTGATCGAGCGGGTCTGACGGTGGCGGCGCCCCTCGACCCCGGCGAGCTGGCCTGGTCGTACTTCGCGCTCCTGGGTGACGGCGACGTCGAGGGCGCGGCGGCCCTGCTCGACGACGACGGGACCTGGTGGACCTGTGGCGGCCGGCAGGAGATCCCGATGCGCCGGCACAAGGAGCTGTTCCCGCAGGTGATGAGCCGGCTGCCGCTGGCCTTCGAGCGGCGGTCGACGCTGGTGGCGGGCGACACCGTGGTGCTGGAGCTGCGCAGCCACGCGGAGCTTCCCGACGGACAGCGCTACGACAACGTCTACGCCTTCGTGGTCGAGACGAGGGACGGCCGCCTCCTCCACGTGCGCGAGTACAACGACACCGCCCACCTGGCGAAGGTCGCACCTGCCATCAAGGCCCTGTACGCATGACCGGGCGCTGGGCGGTGGACGTGCCGCACGACCGGGTGGTGGTCACCGGCGGTGGCTCGGGCATCGGCCGGGCCACGACGCTGGCGCTCGCCGATGCCGGCGTCGAGGTGCACGTGCTCGGTCGCCGCGCCGAGTGGCTCGACGGGACCGCCCGCCTCGCCGCCGAGGCCGGTGCGCCCGGGCGGGTCGTCCCCCACGAGTGCGACGTGCGCGACCCCGAGCGGGTCGACGCCGCGTTCGCCGCCATCGACGCCGGGCCCGGACCGGCGACGGGCCTGGTGCACGCCGCCGCCCAGGTGTCGATGCTGCCGGCCCGCGACATCGAGCCGGCCGAGTTCGCCGCCGTGGTCGAGGCCACGCTGCTGGCGGCCTTCACCGTCACCCGCCGCTGGGCGCTGCCGCTGCTCGACGCCGGCACGGGCGGTGCCGCGGTGCTGGTGACCAGCAGCAACGCGTCGATGGGCGCGCCCGGCCTGGCGCACTCGTCGGCCGGCAAGGCGGGCACGAACGCCCTGGTCAAGACCCTGGGGCGGGAGTGGGGCCCGCACGGGATCACGGTCAACACGGTCGGTCCCGGGCCGTTCCCGGTGGAGAAGTCGGAGGCGATGTGGGCCGACGAGCGCACCCGCACCCGGATGTTCCGGGAGGTGCCGCTGGGCCGCTACGGCAGGCTGGAGGAGATCGTCGGACCGATCGTGCTGCTGCTCAGCCAGGGCGGCGGCTTCACCACCGGCCAGTGCCTGACCGTCGACGGCGGCCTGTCGCTGCAGCACTGGCCGCTGCCGCCCGAGGAGATCGCCAACGGCCAGACGGTGTGGCAGCCCGACGTGGCCGCCCGCCGGACGTGACGAACGAGGAGGACGTGGCCATGACGGACACCGACGTGGGGGAGCGGTCGCCCGGCCGCGAGCGCGTCGACCGCCTCGGCATCGACCTGGTCGACGCCGACAACCACTACTACGAGGCCCCCGACGCCTTCACCCGCCACCTGCCGCAGGAGTTCGCCACGGCTTTCCGCTGGGTGACGCTCGACAACGGCAAGCGGCGCCTGGCGGTGAACGGCCGCCTGCAGCGGGGCATCACCAACCCCACCTTCGACCCGATCGCCAAGCCCGGCGCCCTGCAGGAGATGTTCAAGAACGAGGGCAGCTTCGACTACCGCAAGTCGGGCGACGACCTCGAGCCACTCCGTGCCGAGTACCTCGGCCGCGACGCCCGGCTGCGGGCGATGGACGAGCAGCGGGTCGACAAGGTGTGGCTCTTCCCGACGCTGGCGGTCGCCATCGAGCAGCTGCTGTTCGACGACGCGGCCCTGCACACCGCGGCGCTCGGCGCGCTGAACCGGTGGATGGACGAGGACTGGGGCTTCGACCACCAGGGTCGCATCCACGCCGTGCCCTGCCTCACCCTCCACGACCTCGACTGGGCCGTCCGGGAGCTGGAGTGGGCGCTCGACCGCGGCGCCCGCCTCGTCCACCTGATCTCGGCGCCGGTGCCGGGCGGGCCGCACGGCCGGTCGCCGGCCTCGCCCGAGTTCGACCCGTTCTGGGCCCGGGTGCACGAGGCCGGGGTCACGGTGGCGTTGCACTCGTGCGACGCCGGCTACTACCGCACCCAGTCGGTGGAGTGGGGCGAGATGCCCGACCCGCCGACGCACCTGATCAGCCGCTTCCAGATGGTCACCGGCATGTACCGGCCGGTGCAGGACACGTTGGCGGCCCTGGTGCTCCACGGCCTGTTCGAGCGCTTCGATCGTGTGCGGGTGATCAGCGTGGAGAACGGCGGCTTCTGGGTGGAGTTCCTGCTCAAGAACCTGGCGAAGGTCCGTCACCGGCAGGACTTCGGGCAGACCCACGAGGACCCGGTCGACCTGTTCCTGCGCCACGTCTACGTCGAGCCGTTCGCCGAGGAGGACCCGCGGGACCTCGCCGAGCTGATCGGGATGGACCACGTGGTGTTCGGCTCCGACTGGCCGCACCCCGAGGGCACCACCACCCCGGCGGCGTTCTTCGACGACCTGGCCGACCTGCCCGACGACGACCTCCGCCGGCTGGCCCGCGACAACGCGCTCGCCCTCATGGCCGAGCCGAGCTGAGACGGGGGGACGCGGTGTTCTTCGACCTGACCGACGACCAGCTGGCCCTGCAGGACGCGGTGCGTCAGCTGTGCCGCGAGCGGGCGCCGATGACGGCGCTACGGGCCGCCGAGGCGACCGGTGGCGTGGACGCAGCGCTGTGGGCCGAGCTGGCCGGCATGGGCGTGTTCTCGCTGCGGGTCCCCGAGGCCGACGGGGGCGCGGGGCTGGGCTGGACCGACGCCGCCGTGGTGTTCGAGGAGCTGGGCCGGGCCGCGGTGCCGGGTCCGCTGGTGGCGACCCATCTGGCCGCCGGGCTGGTGGACGGCGTGGTGGGCGCGGTGACGCCCCGACCCGGGCAGCCGCTGCTGGTCGAGCACCTCGACGTGCTCGACGCCCTGGTGGTGGTCGACCCGGCGGGGCTGCGGCGGCTCGACCGGGCCGAGGTCGTGGGCCACGCCGTCGAGCGCCCGCTCGACCCGCTCACGCCCCTGCACCGGGTGGACGACCTGCCCGCCGGGGAGCCGCTCGCCGCCGACCCCGACGAGTGGCGGCGGGGCGGGGCCGTGCTGACGGCGGCCCTGCAGGTCGGCCTGGCCGCCGGCGTGCTGGCCCAGGCCGTGGACTACGCCCGGGAGCGCCAGCAGTTCCAGCGGCCCATCGGCTCGTTCCAGGCGGTGAAGCACCGGTTGGCCGACGGCCACGTGCGGGTGGAGGTGGCCCGTTCGGCGACCCACGCCGCCGCGGTCGGCCTGGCCGAGGGCGGCGACCCGGCCGACCTCGACCGCGCCGTGTCGACGGCGAAGCTGGTGGCCGGCGAGGCCGCCCTGGAGAACGCCAAGGCCGCGGTGCAGGTCAACGGGGCGATGGGCTTCACGTGGGAGCTCGACGTGCACCTGTACCTGAAGCGGGCCTGGGTGCTCGACACCCACTACGGCTCGACGGCCGACCACGCCGTCGCGGTCGCCGCCGGCCTCTGACCCTCGGGGGAGCAGAGGGTCAGAGGACGCGGCCGTTGGCGGGCGCCGGCTCCTTGGGGAGGCCGAGGACCCGCTCGCCGATGATGTTGCGCTGGATCTCCGACGTGCCGCCGCCGAGCCCCAGGCACAGCGCCCGCAGGCGCTCCTCCACGTAGTGGCCGGTGCCGGCGACGTCGAGGTCGTCGAGCGCCAGGCCACGCCGGTCGAGGATGCGCATGCCCACGTCGGTGAGTCGTCCCCACACCTCCGACAGGTGCAGCTTGAGGACGGAGCCGCCGCCGGGGTCGGCGGCGTCGCTGGCCATGGCCCGGGTGACGTTGCGCTTGTTCAGCGCCCACAGGGCGTCGAGCTGGGCGGCGCACCACCCCAGCTCGCTGCGGACGCCGTCGCCGCTGTGGCCACCCGTCAGCTGCCGCTCCAGGTCGCTGAGCGCCCGCACGAAGCCGATGCCCTCCACCAGCTCGTTCACGAAGGCGGTGCCCCGCTCGAACGAGAAGGTGACCATGGCGACGCGCCAGCCGTCGCCCTCGTCGCCCACCCGGTTGGCCACCGGCACCCGCACCTCGTCGAGGAAGACCTCGGAGAACTCGGTGGTGCCGGCCAGCGTGCGGATCGGCCGGACCGTGAGCCCGGGGGCGTCCATGGGCACGACCAGCCAGGTGATGCCCTTGTGCTTGCGGTCGACGTCGAAGTCGGTGCGCACGAGCATCTCGCACAGGTCGGCGACGTGGGCGTGGGTGGTCCAGATCTTCTGCCCGGTGACCACGTACTCGTCGCCGTCGCGCTCGGCCCGGGTGCGCAGCGAGGCGAGGTCGGAGCCGGCGCCGGGCTCGGAGAAGCCCTGGCACCACACCTCGTCGCCCCGAAGGATGGGCGGCAGGTAGCGGGCCCTCTGCTCCGCCGAGGCCTCGGCCACCAGCGTGGGCCCGGCGTGCAGCGTGCCGGGGATGTTCACGCCGGCGCCGGGCGCCCGGGCCCGGGTCAGCTCCTCCAGGAACACCAGCTGCTCCACGGGGGTGAAGCCGCGGCCGCCGCAGTCGACGGGCCAGTTGAGCCCGGCGTAGCCGGCGTCGTGGAGGCGCCGCTGCCAGTCGGTGTCGAAGCGGCGCCGTCCGGGCCAGTCGTCGGTGGCGGGCCGGGCCGGCAGTGCGGGCAGCGTGCGGGCCAACCACGCCCGCACCTCCTGCTGGAGCTGCTCTTCGCTGTCGGTGAGCGTGAGGTCCACGGCTCAGTGCCCGCCCCGGGCAGCGGCGGCCTCGGTGGCCTCCCGCTGCACCCAGTAGTCGTGGCCGGGCGGGATGTGCATCAGCTCGACGCGGGTGCCGTCGGGGTCGGCGACGTACAGGATCTGCTCGGCGGCGGGGTCGCCGGCGCCGAACCGGGTGTCGTGGAGGACGGTGCCGCCCAGCGCCTCCAGCTCCCGGGCCCGCCGGTCGACGTCGTCCACCCGGAACGACAGGTGGGTCAGCCCGAGTTGGTTGCGCCGGTCCGACGGGCGGCCGGTGGGCGACGGGGTCGTGAACCCCAACAGCTCGATGTTCACGTCGCCGAGCCGCACGAACTGGGCGATCAGGTCGACGGGCGGGCCGATCTCGGCGATGGGCCGGGTGAGGTGGAACCGGGGGCCGACAGTGAACCCGAGGCCCTCGCAGTAGAACCGCAGCGAGGCGTCGAGGTCGCTGACGCACAACCCGAGGTGCGAGTGCTCGTAGGGGCTCAAGTCCGCACCACCGTCGCCACGAGTCCCCCTTCGGTTTCCACTTGAGTAAGCTAACAATCGCTTGGTTGCCTATTGAAGGGGACACCCCGATCGGCTGTCAAGCGGATCGGCCCGGCCGTGACGCTGGGTCAGGGAAGCGTTACTACCTAGCGATTGGTAGGGAATGTAGGATCTGCCGGCCGAGGTTCGGCGAGCGAGGGAGAGCGCGTGGCCGTACGAAGAACCGCCGAGATGTCGTCCCGTCGGGCGGAGATCTTGAGCACCGCGGCGGAGCTCTTCGCCCGGAAGGGCTTCGCCGGCACGACGGTCCGCGACATCGCCGACGCCTCCGGGATCCTCTCCGGCAGCCTCTACCACCACTTCGCCGCCAAGGAGGAGATGGTCGAGGAGATCTTCACCGCCTACTTCGACGAGCTCACCGCACGCTGGGACGAGATCCTCGACGGCGGCGGCGACACCCGGTCCAAGTTCGAGTCGATGCTGCGGGCCGCGCTGCGCAACGTCGACAGCCACACGGCGGCGGCCCGCCTGTTCACCCACGAGTGGCTCGACATGCGCCACCTGGGCAACTTCGAGGCCCGCTGGACCCAGATCGAGAAGATGTGGATGGACCTCATCCGCCAGGGCATCGACGAGGGGGCGTTCCGCTCCGACATCGACGCGGCCCTGCTGTTCAGCATCGCCATGGACGTCATCCGCGGCCTGTCCGGCTGGTACCACCAGGGCGGGCGCTGGCCGATCGACCAGGTGGCCGACGCCTACATCGGCGTCCTGATGACCGGGATGGTCTCGTCCGCACGCTCGAAATAGAACCAAGCGAGCGCTTGACTGGTTAGGGCCGCGTCGATAGGTTCCCGAAAGGGAGCCGATGCCGATGATCCGTGCCGACACACTGTGGGCCCTCGTGGAGGGTCGCGCCGCCGCTACGCCCGACGGGCTGATGGTGGTGGACGACGCCGGTCGGCGCCTCGCGTTCGGCGCCTACCGCGACCGGGCCGAGCGGGCTGCCGCCGGGCTGCAGCGGCTCGGCGTCGAGCCGGGGACCGTCGTGTCGTGGCAGCTCCCCAACCGCATCGAGACCTTCGTGCTGGTGGCGGCGTTGGCTCGTCTCGGTGCCGTCCAGAACCCCATCGCCCCGCTGTTCCGGGAGCGGGAGGTCGGCTTCATCACCGGGCAGCTCGGGTCCGACCTGCTGCTGGTGCCCTCGGTGTGGCGCGACTTCGACCACGGGGCCATGGCCCGTTCCATCGCCGCCGGTCAGCCCGGCCTGCGGGTGGAGGTGCTCGACGGCGACCTGCCGGAGGGCGACCCCGCCGACCTGCCGCCTGCGCCGGTACCGGTGTCGGCCGGGCCCGAGGCCGTGCGCTGGGTGCTCTACACGTCGGGCACCACGTCCGACCCCAAGGGCGCCCGCCACACCGACGGCGGCTTCATCCACGTGGCCGAGCACATGGCCCGGCGGATGCACATGGACGAGAGCGACCGCAACGCCATCGTCTTCCCGTTCGCCCACATCGGCGGGATCCTCTACGTGTTCATGGACCTCATGGTCGGCTCGGCGAGCATCCTGCTCGAGCGGTTCGGGCCCGACGCCGTGGCGACGCTGTCCCGGGAGGACGTGACCATCGCCGGGGCCGGGCTGCCGTTCTTCCAGCAGTACCTGCGCAGCCAGCGGGCCACCGACCGGCCGATCTTCCCGCACATCAAGGCCTTCGTCGGCGGGGGCGCCACCCGCCCGCCCGAGCTCCACGGCGAGCTGGTCGAGGCCTTCGGCGTCGGGGTGCTGGCCGGCTACGGGCTCACCGAGGCCGGCAGCTTCACGATGAGCGACCTCGACGACCCCGACGACGTGCGCGCCACCACCGAGGGCCGGCCCTACCCCCGGTCGGAGATCCGGATCCTGGCGCCCGACGGCACCGTCCTGTCCGCCGGCGAGGAGGGCGAGGTCTGCCTGCGGGGCCCGCAGCTCATGCTGGGCTACGTCGACCCCGCGCTCGACACGGCGTTCGACGCCGACGGCTTCTTCCACACCGGTGACCTGGGCCGGCTCGATGCCGAGGGCTACCTGCACATCAGCGGGCGGCTGAAGGACATCGTCATCCGCAACGGCGAGAACATCAGCGCCCGCGAGGTGGAGGACCTGGTCTACCTGCACCCCAGCGTCGACGAGGTGGCGGTCGTCGGGGTGCCCGACCCGCAGACCGGCGAGCGCTGCTGTGCCGCGGTCACCCTCGTCACCGGGGCGACCGGCCTCGACGTGGTGGAGCTGCGGACGTTCCTCACCGCCAAGGGCCTGTCGCTCTACAAGGTGCCGGAGCAGGTGGAGGTGGTCGACGGGCTGCCGAAGAACGTGGGCAACAAGGTGCTGAAGGCCGAGCTGCGCGAGCGCTTCGCGGTGCAGCCGTTCAGCCGCACCCCGGGAAGCTAGAGGTCGGAGGGGAGGGTCATGGGACTCCTGCAGGATCGTGTGGTGCTGGTGTCGGGCGTCGGGCCCGGCTTGGGCCGGGAGACCGCGGCGGCCGTGCTGCGCGAGGGCGGCCGCGTCGTGGCGATCGACATGGTGGGCGACCGGGTGGCGGCGATCGCCGCCGAGCTCGACCCCGACGGTGAGCGCACCCTGACCGCCGAGGTCGACATCACCTCCGCGGAGCGCTGCGCCGCGCTGCCGGCGCTGGTCGACGAGCGCTTCGGTCGGCTCGACGGGGTGGTGAACGTGGCCGCGGTCGACACCGCGGTCGGGGGGCTCATGGACGACGAGGTGCTGGACGACTGGCAGACGGCCGCGGCCGTCAACGTCGAGGGCACGCTGCGCCTCACCCGCACGGTGGTGCCGCTGCTGCAGCGCACCGGCGGCGGCTCGATCGTGACGATCGCCTCCACGGCGTTCGCCCGGCCCCGCCGCACCCGCTGGAACCTCGCCTACGCGATGTCGAAGTCGGCGCTGGTGACCTCCACCTACTACCTGGCCGAGGAGCTGGGGCCCGACAACATCCGCACCAACACGGTGGCGCCGGGCTGGAAGTACGGGCCGGTGGTGGAGGGCTACTTCGACGGCGAGGCCGCCCGGCAGGGCGTCACCCGGGAGGAGCTGATGGCCCCGATCATCGACGAGCTGGCGCTGCCCCACATGACGACCGACGGCGACGTGGCCAACGCCGCGGTGTTCTTCCTGTCGGACCTGGCCCGCTCGGTGTCCGGCCAGACCCTCTTCGTCGACTCCGGCCACGTGTTCCGATGAGGCGGGAGGCGCGACTCGGTCGGGACGCGCCGTTGCTCGACGGGGCGCCGCAGACGTTCTGGGGGCTGGTGGCCTGGCGGGCGGCGACCAGCCCCGACGCCCTGTGCATGGTCGACGAGGTGGGTCGGCGCGTGTCGTTCGGCGAGTACCACGCTCGCAGCGAGGCGGTGGCCGCGGGCCTGCTGGCCGCCGGCGTGGCGCCGGGGGCGACGGTGGCGTGGCAGCTGCCGACCCGGATCGAGTCGCTGGTGGTGTGCGCTGCTTTGAGCCGGCTGGGCGTGGTGCAGGTGCCGGTCGTGCCGATCTACCGGGCCCGGGAGCTGGGCCACGCGCTGGCCGCGACCACGCCGTCGCACCTGCTGGTGCCCACCCGCTGGCGGGGCCGGGAGCACGCGGCCGAGGCCCGGGAGCTGGCCGCCGACCACGGTTGCGCGGTGCTCGTGGTCGACGACGATCTGCCCACCGGCGACCCGGCCGACCTACCCGCGCCGCCGTCCGACCCCGACGCCCACCGCTGGACCTACTTCACGTCGGGCACCACCGGTGGGGTCCCGAAGGGCGCCCGCCACTCGGACGGATCGCTGGTGTGGGCGGCCCACGCCGAGGTCGAGTGCCTGGACCTGTGGCCCGACGACCGCACGACGATCGTGTTCCCGGTGGCGCACATCGGCGGCGCCTTCTTCTTCATGGCCGGCCTGATCGCCGGGCAGGGCCAGATCCTGATCGCCCACTTCGGCGACGACTCGGTCGAGGTGCTGCGCCGGGAGGGGGTCAGCCACGCCGGGGCCGGGCTGACGTTCCAGCGGGCCTACCTGGAGGCGCAACGCCGCGACCCGACCACGCCGCTGTTCCCCCGCATCCGCAGCTTCCCCCACGGCGGCGACGCCAAGCGGCCCCACGTGCACGAGGCGCTGGTCCGCGAGTTCGGGGGCGTGGGCGTGCTGTCGGGCTACGGGATGACCGAGTTCGCCATGGTCGCGTCCGGGGCGGCCGACGACCCGCCGGCCAAGCTGCTCGACCGGCTGGGTCGGCCCTGCACCGGGATCGACGTGCGCATCGTCGGCGCCGACGAGCGAGTGTGCCCGCCGGGCGCGGAGGGCGAGATCCGGGCCAGGGGCCGGTCGATGTGCCTCGGCTACCTCGACCCGGCCCACGACGAGGCCGGCTTCGACGCCGACGGCTACTTCCGCACGGGCGACGTCGGCTTCGTCGACGAGGACGGCTTCCTGGAGCTGACCGGGCGGCTCAAGGACGTGATCATCCGCAAGGGCGAGAACATCAGCGCCGTCGAGGTGGAGGACCTGCTGCACCGGCACCCCGCCGTCGCCGAGGTGGCGGTGGTGGGGGTGCCCGACGCCGAGCGCGGCGAGATGTGCTGCGCGGTGGTGGTGCCGGCGGCCGGCCGTCCGGCGCCGGGGCTGGCGGAGCTGAACGCCTTCCTGGTGGAGCAGGGCCTGATGACCCAGAAGCTGCCGGAGCGCCTGGAGCTCCGCGATGCGCTGCCCCGGGACTTCTTCGCCAAGGTGAACAAGGCGCATCTGCGCCGCGAGCTGCTAAGTTCCACCCAAACAATTGCTTGGTTAGGGGGTGACCAGCGGTGATCGGCGCGGTGGCGAGGCGACTCGGTGAGCTCCTACTGGTGCTCCTGCTCATCAGCTTCCTGACCTTCATGCTGGGCTCGTTGCTGCCCGGCGACCCGGCGGTCGCGATCCTCGGTCCCGACCGGCCGGCGGAGGACTACGTGGAGGTGCGCCAGGAGCTCCACCTCGACGACCCCTTCTTCTCCCGCTACCTCAGCTGGCTGGGCGACGCCGTGCGCGGCGACCTCGGCGAGGGCGTGGTGCCGCCCCACGGGTCGGTCACCGACCGGGTGTCGGCAGCGCTGCCGGTGAGCCTCGAGCTGGCGGTGCTGGCGGTCACCATCTCGCTGGCCCTGTCGATCCCGCTGGCGCTGCTGTCGGCGGCCAAGCCCGGGGGACGGGTCGACCGGTCGATCTCGGCGATGGCCTTCGGGATGATCTCGGTGCCGAGCTTCGTGGCGGGACTGCTGCTGATCCTCGTGTTCGTGAAGCTGTGGCCGGTGCTGCCCCGCAACGGCTGGGTGCGCCCCAGCGACGGCGGGTGGGGCGAGAACCTGCGCTTCGCGCTGCTGCCCGCGCTCACCATGAGCCTCATGGAGGTGGCCATCTACACCCGCCTCCTGCGCAACGACCTGGTGGCCACCCTGCAGGAGGACTTCGTGCTGGCGGCCCGGGCCAAGGGCCTGCCCCGCTGGCGGATCCTGGTGCGCGAGGCGCTGCGGCCGTCGTCGCTGTCGCTGGTCACCGTCGCCGGCGTGAGCCTGGGCCGGATGATCGGCGCCACCGTGATCGCCGAGCAGCTCTTCGGCCTGCCGGGCCTGGGCAGCCTGGTGGTGAAGGCCGCCGTCGACGGCGACCTGGTGCTGGTGCAGGGGGCGGTGCTGGTGGTGGCCGCGATCTACGTGCTGGTCAACGCGGCGATCGACCTGACCTACGGCTGGCTCGACCCGAGGGTGCGCCATGAGCTTGCGTGACCTCGACGCGACCACGTCGCCCGGCGTCGACGCGGCGGTTGACCCCGCGGGCACCGGCGCCGTCGGCCCGGGGGCCTCGCCGGTCGCGGCACCGCTGCCCCGCAGGCGCGGCTTCGTCGTCGGCGGCCTGCTGGTCGTCGCCGGGCTGGTCGCCGGCGGGCTCGGGGCGAGCCCGCCCGGGAGCCTGGCCATGGTCGGGCGGGTGGCGCTGGTCCTCGCCGGCGTCGTGCTCGTCTACCGGGGCGTGGCGCACCTGCTGCGGGCGGGCTTCGGTCCGACCGTCGACCCCGGCCTCGTGCTGGGCATCACCTGGCTGGGCCTCGTGCTGGCCGGGGCCGCGCTGGCGCCGATCCTGCCCCTGGGCGAGGAGAAGGACACGAGCGCGACCCTGCTCAACCCGCCGTTCGGGCGGCCCGACCTGCTGGGCGAGCACCCGCTGGGCACCAACAACTTCGGGCTCGACGAGCTGTCCCGCGTGGTCCACGGGGCCCGGGCGTCGCTGACGGTGGCGCTCGTGGCCGTGGCGGTCGGGATCGTGGTCGGCGGCGCCGTCGGTGTGGTGGCCGGCTACCGCCGGGGCCCGGTCGACCGGACCGTCGGCATCCTCAACAACACCATGCTCGCCTTCCCGCCGCTGGTCCTGCTGCTGGCGCTCAGCTCGGTGCTCGACCCCAGCGTGCGGACCCTGACGATCGGCCTGTCGATCCTGTCGATCCCCATCAACGTGCGCCTGGCCCGGGCCGCCACCCTGCAGCTGGCCCAGCGGGAGTACGTCCAGGCCGCCCGGGCGATGGGGGCGACGCGGCGTCGCATCCTGGTGCGCGAGCTGGTGCCCAACGTGCTGCCGACGCTGGTGGCCTACGGCATGATCGTGGTGGCGGTGATGATCGTGGCCGAGGCGTCGCTCAGCTTCCTCGGCCTGGGCATCAAGCAGCCCGAGCCCTCCTGGGGGAACATGATCGCCGAGGGCCAGCAGGGCATCTTCGAGGCGAACCCCCACATCGTGCTCGTCCCGGGCGTGGTGCTGTTCCTCACCGTGTTCTCGTGCAACCTGGTGGGGGAGAAGCTCCACTCCCGCTGGGACCCCCAGCGCAGGAGGCTCTGATGGCCACGGACGCCACCGCCACCCCGTTGGTCGAGGTCGCCGGCCTGTCCACCACGTTCCGCACCTCCCGGGGCGAGCTGCGGGCGGTCGACGGCGTCGACCTCGTGGTCGGCCACGGCGAGCGGCTCGGGATCGTCGGCGAGTCGGGGTCGGGCAAGACCGTGCTGGTCCGCTCGCTGATGAACCTCTACGACGGCGACGTCAACGCCGTGGTCGACGGCAGCCTGCGCTTCGACGGGCGCGACGTGCACACCCTGTCCCGCCAGGAGCGGCGGCACTTCTGGGGCAAGGAGGTCGCCATGGTCTTCCAGGACCCGATGACCTCGCTCAACCCGGTGAAGCGGGTGGGCGCCCAGATCTCCGACCCGATCCGCTACCACCTCGGGCTCTCCCGCCAGCAGGCCGCGGCCCGGGCCGAGGAGCTGCTCCGGCAGATGCGCATCCCCGACCCGAAGGCCCGCCTGCGCAACTACCCCCACGAGCTGTCGGGCGGCATGCGCCAGCGGGTGGCGCTGGCCGTGGCGCTGTCGTGCGACCCGAAGCTGCTGATCGCCGACGAGCCCACCACCGCGCTCGACGTGACCGTGCAGAAGCAGATCCTCGACCTGATCGACCGGCTGGCCGACGACCGGGGCATGTCGGTGGTGCTGATCACCCACGACCTGGGCGTCGCCGCCGGGCGCACCGACCGGGTGGCGGTCATGTACGCCGGCCAGGTGGTGGAGGCGGCCACGCCGGTGGAGCTGTTCGACCAGCCCCGGCACCCCTACACGGAGGCGCTGCTGCGGTCGTCGCCCCGGCTCGACCAGGCCAGCCACACCCGCCTGGCGGCCATCGCCGGACGCCCACCCGACCTGGTGGCCCTCCCGTCCGGGTGCCGGTTCGCGCCCCGCTGCGCCCACGCCCAGCCGTCGTGCTCGGACTCGCCGCCGGAACTGGCGCCGGCCGCGGTCGACGCCGAGGCCGGGCTGACCCGCCGGGTCGCCTGCTTCTTCCCGGTGGGCACGGGCAGCGAGACCGACGACTCGTCGGTGGAGGTGACGGTCTGATGGCCGGGTCGGGCCGGGCGCACCTGCGTGACGACGTCGACGCCGCGCTCGCGGTCGAGGACCTGGTGGTCGAGCTGCCGGCCCGACGGGGTCGCAAGGTGCACGCCGTGTCGGGGCTGAGCTTCGACGTGCGCGAGGGCGAGACGCTGGGCGTCGTCGGCGAGTCGGGGTGCGGCAAGTCGACCGCGGCCCGGGCGGTGATGCAGCTGGTGGCGCCGACGTCGGGCTCCGTCCGGCTCGACGGCCAGGAGCTGACCGGTCTCGATGACGCCGAGCTGCGCCGGCGCCGCACCCGCATGCAGCTCATCTTCCAGGACCCGATCTCGTCGCTGAACCCGCGCCGGACGGTGCGGGCGCTGGTGGCCGAGGGCCCGGCCATCTGGAAGAAGACGCTGACGACCGAGCAGATCGACGCCCTCATCGAGTCGGTGGGCCTCGACCCCGCGATCGTCGGCGACCGCCGCCCACGCCAGCTGTCGGGCGGGCAGTGCCAGCGGGTGGCCATCGCCCGGGCGCTGGCGCTCGAGCCCCAGGTGCTGATCTGCGACGAGCCGGTCTCGGCGCTCGACGTGTCGGTGCAGGCCCAGATCCTCAACCTGCTCCACGACGCCCGCGACCGCTACGGCCTGGCGACGGTGTTCATCTCCCACGACCTGGCAGTGGTGAAGAACATCAGCGACCGGGTGCTGGTGATGTACCTGGGCAAGGTGTGCGAGGTGGCGCCGGCCGACGTGCTCGACCGCAACCCGGCGCACCCGTACACGTTCCTGCTGCTGGCGGCCATCCCCGACCCGGACCCCCACGCCGAGATCGCCCGGGACGACATCGTCGGCGAGCTGCCGTCGCCGCTCGACCCGCCCAGCGGCTGCCGGTTCCGCACCCGCTGCCCCCGGGCCGACGAGCGTTGCACCGCCGAGGAGCCGCAGCTGCAGGAGGTGGGCGCCGACCACTTCGTCGCCTGCCACCACCCGCTGGCCGACCCGGAGGGCTGACGCCGCCGTGGAGCACGCCTTCCTGGGGGCGACCGGCATCGAGGTGCCGCGGCTGTGCCTGGGCACGATGCTGCTGGGCCGCTGGGGCGAGCTCGACCGGGCCGCGGCCGTCGCCCTGGTGCGCACGGCGATGGACCACGGCGTCACGTTCTTCGACACGGCCGACGTGTACTCGGCCGGTGACAGCGAGGAGATCCTGGGCGAGGCCGTCCGGGGCCGCCGCGACGAGGTGGTGATCGTCGGCAAGTTCTTCGGACCGGTCGACGACAGCCGCCTGCGCCGGGGCGCGTCCCGTCGCTGGATCATGGCGGCGGTGGAGGGCAGCCTGCGCCGGCTCGGCACCGACCACCTCGACGTCTACCTGCAGCACCGACCCGACCCGGCCACCGACCTCGACGAGACCCTCGGCGCCCTCAGCGACCTGGTCCACCAGGGCAAGGTGCGGGCGATCGGGTCGTCGACGTTCCCCGCCGAGATGATCGTGGAGGCCCAGTGGACGGCCGAGCGCCGCGGCCGGGAGCGTCCCCGCTGCGAGGAGCCGCCCTACTCGGTGCTCACCCGGGGCATCGAGCGTGACGTGCTGCCCACCTGCGCCCGCTACGGCATGGGTGTGATCACCTGGGGCCCGCTGGGCGGCGGCTGGCTCACGGGCGCGGTGCGACGCGACGCCCCGATGCCCACCTTCGGCGGCGCGCCCCGCGACCCGGCGAAGTACGACCTGGCGCTGCCCGACAACCAGCGCAAGCTGGCAGCCGTCGAGGCGCTGACCGCGCTGGCCGCCGACAGCGGCCTGACGCTCGGCGAGCTGGCGCTGGCGTTCGTGCTGGAGCACCCGGCGGTCACGGCCGCCATCGTCGGCCCGGCCACGCCGACCCAGCTGGAGGAGGTCGTCGCCGCGGCGGACGTCCGCCTCGACGCCGCCACCCTGGACCGCATCGACGAGATCGTGCCGCCCGGCGTCAACCTCAACCACCGCGACCCCGCCTACGAACCCCCGGCGCTGTCCCCGTCGGCACGGCGGAGGGTGTAGACGGGATCGGTCCGGTCGCGCCGCCCGGCGACGAACCCGTCGGGCACCGGCCACCAGCCCTCGGGCGGGTCGTGGCGCAGCCACTCGGTGACCACCACCCGCTCGGCGATGCGCCACTCGGGCGCAGTCGAACCGTCGACCGGACGCCGCTCGAACCGGTCGACGTAGCGGAACGCGGTCACCAGGTTGCGGTGGGGCTTGCCGCCGTCCTTGCGGTGGTAGGCGATCGCGTAGGCCTCGGAGAAGGCCACGTCGGGCCGGTCGTCGTCCAGCTCCACGAGCACGTTGCCCAGCACGTGCATCGTGAGCGAGTAGCCCGCCAGCAGCCCGAAGGCCCAGGTGACGAACTCGTCGACCGTGCCCTCGAAGTTGCCGTGGCTGTCGGTGGCGCCCTCGTGGTAGCAGCTGCGCACCAGGTCGGCGTCCATCCGGTCGACGCCCCGGCAGTAGCGGGCCAGCACCCGGCGCACGGCCGACTCGACCACCAGGTAGCGCAGCTCGAGGTCGCCCGCCGGCTCAGGGTCCACCCGGGTCAGTCCCCGTTGACCTCGGCCTGCAGGCCGGCCACCTGGTCGAGCGACCAGCGGATGAAGTCCATGTTGGTCATCGGTACCCCGAAGGTGGCGCGGCTGACGCCGGCCTCGGCGTAGGCCTTGACGGTGTCGGCGGTCGGGAGCCGCTTCGTGAACTCCTCCTGCGACTTCTTGCCGCCCATGGCGCCCTCGGGGTTGACCAGGCTGATCTCGATGGTGTCGGGGTCGCGCCCGGCCTCCTTCGCGGTCGTGCGCAGCCGGGCGATGTCGTCGGCCAGGTCGGCGTTCATGAAGCCCCGCACCGGGATCCAGCCGTCGGCCCAGTCGACCACCTCGCGGAAGGTGGCGGGGCTGGGCGCGGCGCCCAGCAGCACCGGGGGATGGGGCGTCTGCAGCGGCTTCGGCTTCGACCAGCTGGGCGTGAAGTTGACGAACTCGCCCTCGAAACCGGCGGTCTCCTGGGTCCACAGCCCCTTCATGGCGGCGATCTTCTCCCGCATGACCTGGCGCCGGTCCTTGATGTCGAAGCCGTTGTTGCGCATCTCCAGGCCGTTCCAGCCGTAGCCGATGCCGAACTGGAAGCGGCCGCCGGAGATCATGTCGAGGGTCGCGATGGCCTTGGCCAGGATGATCGGGTTGTACTCGGCGGGCAGGGCGATGCAGGTGCCCACGTTGATCCGCTGGGTGACGGCGGCGGCCGCGGTGAGGGCGATGTAGGGGTCGACCATCCGCTTGTAGAAGTCGGGGACGTAGCCCTCCTTCACCGTCTTGCCGGTGGGGTACTTGTCCTGGGCGTAGTGGAAGACGGTGTCGACCGGCAGGTGGGTGTGCTCGCCGATCCACATCGACTCGAAGCCGCGGCTCTCCAGCTCCGGGGCCACGTCGATCACCGACGGTGTCTCGTCGGTGAACATGAGGGTGATGCCGAACTTCAACGGAGGTCCCCTTCCGGTCGTCAAGAAACCAAACTAGCGCTCGGTCTAGTTCCGGGCCAGAATCAGTACATGTCCACCGGACAGACCACGGACGCACGGTTCCCCGACCTGGGTCACCTCGGGGCCGTGCCGTACCACCTGTCGTTCGCCACCCGGGATCTGGAGGAGGCCATGGACGCCTTCGGGGCGCTCATGGGCCTGCGCTGGAGCCCGGTGATGGACGACATGGCGCCGGGCCTCGGCCCCTGTGACACGACGGGCTGGGCCTGCCGGAGGGTGGTGTCGGCCGGTGGGCCGCTCCACGTCGAGCTGTCGGAGGGATCGCTCGGCAGCACCTGGCACACCGACGCGCGGTCCGAGCTGCACCACCTCGCCTACTGGTGCGACGACCTGGAGGGCGCCATCGACGCCCTGGTCGCCGACGGCTGGAGCATGGACCTGACCCTGCTCGACGACGCCGGACGCCCCACCGAGTTCGCCTACGTCACCCGCGACGGCTGGCCCCGCCTCGAGCTGGTCGACGCCAAGCGGACGAGCGCCTTCCTCGAGCGCCACGAGCACGCGGGCGCCGCCCGGCCCCGGCCGCAGCCGTGACCTACGAGCAGATCGCCTACGAGGTGGACGGCGGCATCGCCACCGTGACCCTCGACCGGCCCGACCGGATGAACGCCTTCACGGTCACCATGGCCGCCGAGCTGCTCGACGTGTTCGACCGCATCGACGCCGACGACGAGGTCCGGGTGGTGGTCGTCACCGGTCGTGGCCGGGCCTTCTGCGCCGGCGCCGACCTGGCGGACGGTGCCGAGGCCCTCGACATGTCGAAGTCGCCCGCCGGGGTGGACAGGGAGCGCGACCTCGGCGGCATCGTGGCGCTGCGCATCTTCGCGTGCCTGAAGCCGGTGATCGGCGCCCTCAACGGGTCGGCCGCCGGGGTGGGCATCACGCTGACGCTGCCCATGGACGTGCGGGTGCTGGCGGACCACGCCAAGGTGGCCTTCGGGTTCACCGGGCGGGGGATCGTGCCCGACGCCGCCTCGTCGTGGTTCCTGCCCCGCATCGTCGGCCTGCCGACCGCGCTGGAGTGGTGCCTCACGGCGCGCACGCTGACCGCCGACGAGGCGCTGGCCGGCGGGGTGGTGCGCAGCGTGCACCCGGCCGACGAGGTGCTCCCGGTGGCGCAGCGTCTGGCGACCGAGATGGCCGAGCGATCCGCCCCGGTGTCGGCGGCGTTGACCCGGCACATGCTGTGGCGGCTGTCGGCCCAGCCGTCGCCGATCGCGGCGCACCGCCTCGACTCCCGCCTGATCGCCCACACCAGCGAGCGGGCCGACGCCTACGAGGGCATCACCGCGTTCCTGGAGAAGCGGCCGGCGCAGTGGTCGCTGGCGGTGAGCGCCGATCTGCCCGACGACTTCCCCTGGTGGGGTGACGAACCGTTCCGCCCAGATGTTCAGTGACACCGGTCACTAACCGGACTATCGTTTGCTTGGTTTCTCGACAGGGAGCTCCGCGATGACTGAACCCGTGGTCTTCGACCCGTACGAGTCGTTCCTCGAACCGCACCACGACGCCATGGCCGACCTGCGCGCCCGCTGCCCGGTCGCCCACACGCCGTCGGGCTGGTTCGTGGCGCGCCACGACGACGTGCGGACCGTGCTGCAGCACGTCGAGCGGTACACGGGCAGCTTCCTCGATGCCGACGGGTTCCCCGACGACGAGCGGGCGCTCATGAACGTCGACGAGCCCGAGCACGGGCGGCTGCGACGGATGATCAACGGCGCCATCGCCGCCCACCGCACCTCCGACATGGTGCCGTTCGTCGAGGCGCTGGCCGCCGAGCGGATGGACCTGGCGCTCGAGGCCAACCGCCGCGACGGCAAGGTCGAGATGGTCGAGGCCTACGCGGCGCCGATCCCGCCCCGCGTGGTCGCCAGGGCCCTGGGCGTCCCCGTCGACGACTTCGACCAGTTCCAGAGGTGGACCGACGAGCTGGTGGCCCGCCTGTACGACCGGGCGCCGGCGCCCTACTCGCAGCTCCACCCCGAGTTCGCCGCGTACATGCAGTCCCTGATCGAAGAGCGCCGGGGCGACGACGGGCCGCCCCGGCGCGACTTCATCTCCCGCCTGATGGCCGACGGCCTGAGCGACGCCGCTGTGCGCACCCACGCCCAGCACCTGATCATCGCCGGCAACGAGACCACCCGCTCGATGCTCGGCAACTGCCTGCACCGCTTCGCCACCGAGCCCGGCCTGTTCGACGCCGTGCGGGCCGACCCCTCGCTGGTGCCCACGATGATCGAGGAGTCGCTGCGGTACGACACGCCCATCCAGGTGATGGGCCGCACGGTCGGCGACGACGAGGTGCTCGGCGACACCGAGGTGCCGGCGGGCAGCCACGTGGTGGTCGGGCTGGCCTCGGCCAACCGCGACGCCGCCGTGTTCGACGACCCCGACACCTTCCGGCTCGACCGCGAGCGCCCCAAGGACCACCTGGCCTTCGGGTCCGGGCCGCACGTGTGCCCGGGTGCGTCGCTGGCCCGGCTGGAGGGCGTCACCGCGGTCGCCGAGTTCGCGCGGCGGGTGTCGGCCGTCTCGCTGGCCGACGGCTACGAGTTCGACGGCAACCCGCTGTTCTGGTCGCGGGCCCCGCTCACCCTGTGGCTGCGGCTGTCCGAGGTCGAGGGCTCGTGACCCCGATCCCGTCCCACGCCGACCTGCCGGTGGCGGCCGATCGGCCCGCCGGCTCGTCGTGGGGCGTCTGGGGGCCGGACGACGACCTCGGCACCCTCAACCTGCTGTCCGACGAGCGCACCCTGCGGGCGCTGCGCCACGTCCGCTCCGGTCGGGTGTTCAACCTGGGGCTGCCGCTGCACGAGCCCCGCCGCAACGCCGCCAGCCGGCGCAGCAACCCCGTCCACCAGATCCTCTACGTGGGCCACGAGAAGCACGACTTCCAGCCGGGCCTGGGCGACGACCTGTCGACCGGGTCAGTGGGCCGGGACGACTACCTCGAGACGCTGTGGCTCCAGGGCAGCACCCAGTGGGACGGGCTGGCC
>DATHJB010000139.1 GCA_035316325.1 Acidimicrobiales bacterium | reverse complement strand
CGGTCTCGTAGCGCACCACCACGATCTCGTCGCCGGTGACGCCGGGCGACGTGGCGCCGCCGTTGTCGCCGTCGAAGGGCTCGACGCACGGGGCCGAGTACATCGTCGGGATCGCCACGCGGCCGAGCTCGGTGTCGCAGGTCGGCCCGAAGTCGACGTCGACGCTCTCGAGCTCGGCCCGGGCCGGGGTCATCGGCCCGGAGCGGACCAGCTCGTCCTCGTCGGTCACGGCCGGGTCGCCGCCGGTGGCCGCGTCGTCGTCACCACCGTCGTCGCCGCCGCTGAAGATGGCGATGGCGACGACGACGACGATCGCGACAGCGACGAACGGCCCGTAGCGCTTGGCCGAGCGGAGCCAGCCGCCCGAGCCCTGCGTGCGGGCCGTACGGTCGGCCTCGCGGGCGGACCGCTGCGCCTCCAGCCTCGACGGCTTGCTCGCCGCGGGCGCGTCGGCCTCGGCCTCGGCCTCGACCGGCGCGTCCGTGGGATCGGGCGCGTCGGCTTCGGCGTCGGTGGTGTCCGACGCCTCAGTGGCGTCAGGGGTGTCCGACTTGCCGTTGACCTCCGGCTCGTCGTCTGTCGTCGACATCTCTTGGCTCCTTTGGCAGACCCGTCGTGTCAGTCGGGCAGGTCCGGTGGCGGATAGTCGGGCGGTTGGTCCTCGTCGGGCAGCTCCTCGTACACGGTCTCGGAGCTGTCGACGTCGAACAGGCCTGCGTCCTCGATCGACTCGGGGATCTCGCCGAGGGTGTAGCGCTCGCCGCCGTTGGCGTAGCGGTACATACCCGGGCCCTCGTTGTCGATCTCGTCGGGCCCCGACACGCCGGGATCCCACCAGATGAGGGTCATGTCGTCGATGCCGCCCAGGTCGGTGTCGGGCCAGAGGCCGTGGTCACCCCGGGACACGCCCGGCTCGGTGGGACCACCGCCGGTCGGCTCGTAGCGGAACAGCCCGTCGCGGAACGTGTCGGGGGTGAGGTCGGGGCCGGCGAGGTGGATGCCGTTGAAGATCGTCCGCAGCGGCGGCTCGCTGATGACCACCGTGTTGGACGGCGGCTCCTCGCCGTAGGCCCACTCGTAGATGCGGACCGAGGAGTTGGTGTCCGGCGCGCCGCGCCCGGCGATCAGCGACATGCCGAACCCGTTCTTCCACTGGTCGCCGTCCATCATCCGGGCGAAGAAGGTGGCGTCGGCCAGCACGCTGGGGCCGAGGATCCACTCGGGGTGGAAGTCCTGGGCGGTGGCCTCGGTGGTGAGCGGCCCGGGGGTGAACGGGTCGCCGTAGAAGATCACGGTGGTGACGCCCGCCTGCTCCAGCTGGGCGACCATCGTGCGGGCGTTCTCCTGGGCCGTGGACAGGTCGAGCTCGAACGGGATGTCGATCTCCAGGTCGATGCCCTGCTCCTCCAGCCCGTCGCGCAGCGCCTCGAAGATCGGCTGGTGGTCGCCGCCCGGGGTGTCGTAGTGCACCAGGGCGTAGACGCGGTCCTTGGCCCGGGTCGCCTCGTCGCCGGCGAGCTCGGCCTTGCCCGGGCCGGCCAGCTTCCCGACCATCTCGGCGGCCAGCAGGGAGGACTGGTCCGGCGTCGGACCGGGCTCCCACATGTAGGGGTAGTTCTCCTCCACGATGCTCTCGGGCTCGGAGAGCGTGCAGTTCGGGCCGCAAACGACGCCGCGCGACGCCAGCTCGGTGGCGAACGGTGTCGTCGCCTGCCCCGGCCCGCCGACCACCGCAAACGGCTCCATGTCGGCGATGGCGATGGCGTCGGCCCTGGCGGCCTCGACGTCGTCGGCGGCGCCGGAGCCGATGAACCGCTCCAGCCGGACCGTCCGTCCGTAGGTCTCGTACACCTCGTTGTAGAGGCGCACGTAGTTCTGGAGGGACTCCGTGGTGAGGGCGGGGTCGACGTCGGCGCCGCCGCCGGAGACGAGCGCGGAGCCCAGCGGGTCGCGGGCCGGGTCGGTGGAGTAGGCCACGACGAGGATCTCGTCCTCGGTCACCCCCGGCGTGGTGGCGCCCCCGTTCTCGCCGTCGAACGGTTCCACGCACTGCGGCACCTGCACGGTGGGCAGCCGGATCTTGCCGGTGTCGGTGTCGCAGTTGGGGCCGAAGTCGACGTCGTCGTTCCCCTCCAGCTCGGCCTTCTGCGGTGTCATGGGGCCGGAGCGGATCAGCTCCTCTTTGTCGACGTCGGCCGTGCTGGCCTCGACGCCAGAGCCCCCGCCCCCGTCGTCGTCATCGCCGCCGCCACCACCGAAGATGGCGATGGCCCCGGCGACGAGCACCACCGCCCCCACGATCGGTCCGTAGCGACGGAGGGCACGAGCCGTGCCGTTCGGATTCTTGGTGGGCCGGGACGGTTGTCCCCCGGTCTCGTTGGTCTCAGTTGTCTCAGTCATCGGGCGCTCCCCCTCGGGCGGCCTGGATGTTCTCTCTCTGCTCCGCCTCTTCGTGCCTCCCCACCGGCCGGCTACGACGCCCCCGACCGGGCGATCGCCGCAGCGTCGGTGCCCAGGTACGACTCGACGACCGTCGGGTGGTCGATGACCTCCTGCGGGTCGCCGTCGACCACGAGCCGCCCCAGGTCGAGGGCGATCATGCGGTCGGCGATCGACATCAGCAGCGGCAGGTCGTGCTCGATCACCAGCAGGCTGGCCCCCAGCTCCTCGCGCACCCGCCGCAGCACCGGCCCGAGCGCCTCGGCCTCGCGCTGGGCGATGCCGCTCGACGGCTCGTCCAGCAGCACGACCTTCGGCCCCTGCGCCAGCACGCAGGCCAGATCGACGATGCGCCGTGTGCCGGTCGACAGCTCGCGCACGAACTTGTCGCGGTAGCTGCCCAGGCCCAGCATGTCGACCAGGTCGACGACGGCGAGGTCCACCTGCTCCTCGGAGTCGCTCACGGCGGGGAGGTGCAGGCTGGCGGCGATCGGGTCGCGCACCTCGACGTGCTGCTCGAGGGCGACGGCGATGGTCTCGGCCACGGTGAGGCCGGGGAACAGGCGGCCGTCCTGGAAGGAGCGGCCCAGGCCCCGCCAGGCCCGCACGTGGGTGGGCGTGCCGTGGAGGTCGTAGACGTCGTCGCCGTTGCGCAGGCGGATGGTGCCGCTCTGGTCGTGGGTGTCGAAGCCGGAGATGACGTCGAACAGGGTGGTCTTGCCGGCACCGTTGGGGCCGATGAAGCCGAGGATCTCGTCGGGGGCGACGTCGAACGACACACCGTCGAGCGCCCGGACGCCGCCGAAGCGCTTGACGACGTCGCGCACCTCGAGCACCGGCAGCTCGTCCTCCCCGTTCTTTGAAGGAGAACGACCCGATACGGGCGCTTTTCCTTCAAAGACGCCGGGCTCGGCACCGTTGTCCCCGTTGCCGCCGGCCTTGTCCGCGGCCGAGAAGAACACCGAGCGCAGCAGGTCGGGCCGGGCCAGCAGCTCGGAGGTCGGGCCCTCGAAGCGGATCTCGCCCTTCTCCATGAAGTAGGCCCGCTCGGCGACGGTGAGCGCCACGTTCACCGACTGCTCCACCAGGATGATCGTGGTGCCCTGCTGCTTGAGCATCCGCACCATCTCCAGCAGCTGGCCGACGACTGCGGGCGCCAGGCCCAGCGACAGCTCGTCGATCATCAGCAGCCGGGGCTTGCCGATGAACGCCATGCCCAGGGTGAGCATCTGCTGCTGGCCGCCGGAGAGGTTGCCGGCCTCCACGTGCCAGCGCTCCCGCAGGATCGGGAACGTCTCCAGCACCCGCTCGGTGGCGATCGCCGCCTCGTCGGGCGACCTCTGCACCTGCCAGGCGGCGAGGCGCAGGTTGTCGGCCACGCTGAGCTGGGTGAAGACGCCCTGGCCGCCGGGCACCTGGGCGACGCCGCGCTTGGCGACCTCGTCGGGCGGCGTGTGGGTCATGTCGCGGCCGTCGAAGATGATCGCCCCGTCACTCGCCTCGACCAGGCCCGAGATCGACTTGAGCAGCGTCGACTTGCCGGCGCCGTTGGTGCCGAGCAGCGCCACGATCTCGCCCTCGTCGACCTCCATGTTCACCCCGAACAGCACCTGCACGCTGCCGTAGTGGACGCTCACGTCGCGGGCCAGCAGCAGCTTCACCTTGCCCTGGCTGCGCAGGTGCGCCACCTCCGACAGGGTCGCCGCGGAGCGCCACACCCGGGTGATGTCGTCGGAGACGTATTCGCCGGCCGACGCCAGGATCAGGCCGCCGATCAGGAACACGGGCGCGGCGCAGAGGAGGCCGATGCGCAGCCCGTGGGCGTCGCCGATGGCGCCGATGAACGGCAGCATCAGGAACCCGGGCAGCACCCAGAGCAGGCCGACGGCGTAGCCGAACGACCGCACCTTCGACGGCACCGCCAGCGACATCACCGCGAAGATCCCGGGGATCAGCATGAACAGGCCGGCGGAGATGGCCGAGTTGGCGGCGACCGCGATGCCCAGGTTGGGTGCCCAGGCGAACACGACCCACGCCACCGAGATGGCCGCCGCGATCCGGGACAGGAACTTGAGGACGTGGCCCGGGCCCTTCATCATCAGCCGGGTCGCCAGCGGGATGCCGATGAGCAGGCCGACGAGCTGGGCGGGCCCCTCGATGAGGGCGGCGAGGAAGCCCCGCTCGCGCTCGTCGAGGTTGAAGATCTCCTCGTAGTAGAGGCCGCTGAGCACCACCAGGCCGATGATGCCGATGGCCACGAACGGCAGGGAGTAGAAGATGCGCCGCTGGCTGCGGACCTGCCACAGGATGCGCCACGACTCGGCCCACGACGGCGGCTGCTCCTCGGTGACGGCCACCTCTTCGCTCACGCCCACCGCCCGGCGCTCGAACTGGCCCCGCACCGGGTTGTGGAGCCGCATTGCCAGCACCACGAACACCGCCGTCACCGCACCGAACAGGAAGAACGGCGTGCGCCAGCCCACGTAGTAGGCGATCAGGCCGGCGCTGAGCGGCCCGAGGAACTGGCCGAGGGCGTTGGCGTAGCGGTGGATCGAGTACACCCGCGCGCGCACCGGGATGTCGTAGTAGTCGGCGAGCAGCGAGTTGTGCACCGGGTCGTTGACGGCCCGGCCCAGGCCCGCGCCGGCCCGGGAGATCCCGAGCATCCACAGAGTGGCGGCCATCCCGGTGGTCACCGAGAAGATGCCCCAGGCCGCCGCGCCCATCACCATGATCGGGATGCGGGGCAGCCGGTCGGCGAAGAACCCGATCGGCACGGCCATCAGGAACGCCGCCAGGTACGACAGGGCGATCACGGTGAGGATGCCGTTGAGGTCGAGGTTGAAGTGGTCGCGGATGTTAGGGCTGAGCACGCCGAACGCGGTGCGGTCGAGCTCGTCGACCACGTTGAGCCCGAACAGCACGCCGAGGGGGAAGAACGGCGCCCCGCCGGTGGTCTTCTGCTTCCAGGCGGCCCAGCGGCCCTGGGGTGGGGTGACGGGTTCGGTCGGCGTCGCCGCGGCGACGATCGTGTCGTTGTCGCTCCGGTGCCCGGTGGTGTCGCCAGCGTGCTCGCTCATGTGAGTACCGGCTCGCTGTCGGACCCGTCGACCACCGGTGGCGGCTCCGGTTCGTCGACCACGGCCTCGGCGGCGTGGGGCACGGCGGCGTCGCTGTCGTCGACCCGCTCCCCCATCAGGCTGGGCACGACGATCCCGCGCCGTCGGGCCACCCAGCGGAACCAGGTGTCACGGCCGAGGGCCAGCAGCCCGCCGAACCCGCCGGGGAACACCATCAGGATCGCCAGCAGGCCGACGCCGCTGGCCACGTACTTCCACTCCGACGGCAGGAAGAACTCCGCGCCGCGCACGTAGGTCGCTCCCAGGAGGGCGCCGGGCAGCGACCCGAGCCCGCCGATCACCACCATCGTGAACAGCTGCAGGCTGCGCTCGGGAGCGAACGGGTTGGGCGTCAGGCCCCCCGCCTGCTGGACGTAGAGCGACCCGGCCAGCGCGGCCAGGAAGCCCGACAGGGCGAACGCCGCCAGCTGCGTCCGGATCACGTTGATCCCGTACGACTGGGCGGCCCGCTCGTTCTCGCGGATGGCGATCAGCACCCGGCCGGTGCGGCTGTGCCGCAGCCCGGTCACCATCGCCAGCGCCAGCAACAGCGTCGCCACCGCGACGTAGAAGACCGGGTCCGGGGATTCGTGGTCGATGTGGATGCTGCCGAACAGCGTCGGCTCGCCGATGCTCGACCGGGGCAGCCAGTCGAAGTTCCTCCGGTCCAGCAGGTACTCCGCGGTCAGGAGGGCGAAGGCCAGGGTGCTGACGGCCAGCGTGAGGCCCCGACGGCGCAGCGCCGGGTAGCCGACGACCACCGCGGCCACGGCCCCTGCGAGCCCGGCGACCAGCATGGACACGGCGAGGTCCCAGCCCCGCTCGGTGAGCGCTCCCCCGATGCCGGCGCCCACGCCCACGAACGCCATCTGGCCGAGGCTCACCTGCCCGCCCCACCCGGTGAGCACCACCAGCGACGCGGCCACGATGCCGAGCAGCACGACGATCGTCGCCAGCGACATCTGGCTGTTCGAGAGCCACATCGGCAGGGTGAGCACGGCGGCCGCGGCCAGGATCCAGCCGCCGAAGCGGGCCAGTTGGACCTCGGGCAGGTGGGCCAGCTCCCGGGGCGTCGGCCGCATCTCCTCGGTGGCCTGCCAGGTGGAGGCGTCGGCGTCGACCCGGCCGCGGCTCCGTCGCACCAGCAGCAGGCCGACGAGCACCACCACGAAGACGACCACGTGGCTGTAGGCCGGCCGGTTCCAGGGCTGGAACGTGATGGCCCGGTCGAGGATGCCGATCCCGATGGCGGCGGCCCCGATGGTGGTGAAGCGCGTGAACCGGCCGAACACGGCGGCCGCCAGCGCCTGCACCAGGAAGTCGATGGGCAGGGCCTGGCCGATGGGCAGGCCCACGACGCCGGCCCGCAGGTACATGGCCAGGAACGCCAGGACCCCGGCCACCGCCCACACGACGGTGTGGAGGCGCTTCACCGGGATGCCGAGGCCGGCCGCCCGGTCGGGGCGCTCGGCGGCGCCGATGATGGCGATGCCGACGGTCGAGCGCTGCAGGAACAGGGCCAGCCCGACGAGGGCGAGCGGCACGATGACGATGGTGAGGATGTCGTGGGCGCGGAAGGTGGTGCCGCCCAGCGTGAAGTCGGTGCCGAAGGGCTGCGGGAGCTTGGAGCCGAAGTCCTCGCCGAACGCCTGGGGCAGGAGGAACGCCGCGCCGGTCAGCAGCTGGGCGAGACCGATGGTGGCGACCGTGAGCACGAGCCGGGGAGCGTGCTCGAAGCGCCGCACGATCAGCGTCTCCACCAGGCCGCCGAGCAGCACGGCGGCGCCGAGGCCCACGACCAGGCCGATCCAGTAGTTCCAGTGCCAGCCGATCACGAGCATCACGGCCAGCACGGCGGGCAGGCCGCCGAGGTCGCCCTGGGCGAAGTTGACGATGCGGTTGGCCCGGTACACGAGGGCGATGCCGAGGGCGATGAGCGCGATGCGGCCGCCGTAGAGGGCGCCGTCGATGACCACGCCGAGGGTGGCAGGCAGGAACAGCTGCTGGATCAGCAGCATCGCTCCCAGCGGGACCACCCACTCGAACGGGCCCGAGGCCAGGTCGCCGACCCGCGTCAGGACGCCCCTGGCTGACGTCACTGTCATTCCGCCGATGACACCTCTTCCGTGGGTTGTCACCGCATCCCCCCTGGGCAGTCGGTTGTGGTCGGTGGTCAGGTGCGGGCCATGGGCCGCGCCGCGGCACGGACCAGGTCCCGCATCACCGAGACGGCGTCGTCGACGTCCAGGTCGTGTTGCTCCCGCAGCAGGTCCCACCCTGCGGCGTGGCTGGCGAGGTCGAGCGCGGCGAGCCGCCCGCGACGCTGGTCGTCGGTGAGGTCGACCAGCTCGGAGGCGAAGACCCACTCGATCTCCTGGCGGCCCCGCTTGCGGGCCTCCTCGAGGATCGTGCGGATGGCGATCGAGAACGGCTCCTGCAGGATCGCCGCCCGGCGGACGTTGCGCCCGCCCTCGTAGATGAGGGCCCGGCGCTGCACGAAGGCGAGCAGGCGGGTCTCGAACGTGCCCTCGTTGCGGCTCTCGGGGATGTGCTTCGCCCCGCGCTCCTCGTTGCGGACGGCGGCGGCGAAGAACAGCGCCTCGACGTCGTCGAAGTGCACGTAGAGCGAGCGCAGGGAGACGCCGGCCCGGGCCGCGATCTCACGGGCAGTGGGGCGCAGGTTCCCCTCGTCGATCAGCTGCAGGAGGGCGTCCACGACGTTGTCACGGGTTCGGTTGGCGCGTAGGAGCCGGCCATCTGTGACATTCGTCTCGCCCACGGGAACGACGTTAGGGCCTTTTCACACCATGTGCAACGATCGGGATCCTTGCCCTGGACAGGGCGTGTCGGGTAGTACACGCGAGGTGTTAAGCGTGCCTCACGAGCGGTTCGTCGGTGGGGTCGACGACGATCCGGCCTGGCTGGGCGTCGACGTCCTGCTCGTCGAGCCGACGGCGATCGACCGGCTGGTGCGCGCGGCGAGCGGTCGCTTCGGGAGCGACGACCGGGCGCTGGTGCTGGCGCAGGTCGCCCGGGAGGCGATCTCGGTGTTGGTCACCGTGGGCGTTCACGCGTGGGCCGCAGAGCGACGGGTGCCCGACCTGACGGCCGCCAACGTGGTGGTGCGCGAGGGGCCGACGGGGGTCGTCGTGGGGCTGCGTCGGCCCGAGGTCCCCGACGTCGTCGATGTCGTCGATGTCGTCGACGACGTCAAGCTCTTCCGCCGGCTGCTCGACCGGGTGCTGGGCGAGCCCCTGCCGCTGGGTGCCCTGCCGTCGGGCCCGGCCGACCAGGTGGCCGCGGTGGCGACCGTCGTCGCCACCGTGCGGCACACGATGCGCACCGGCAACCGTCACCTGTGGGGCACCGCCGCGCTCGCCGCGGCGAGCACGCTCACCCGCCTCGGGCCCCGGGCCGACGCCGATCGCGCCCGGCTGCTGGCCGCCCGGCCCGACCTGGCCCGCACCATCGAGCTGGTCGCCGTCCCGGATGCCGACGACGTCGTGACGTTCCCGATCCGCCGCACGTGCTGCCTCCTCTTGAAGCTGCCGGCCGGCCACCAGTGCGGCACCTGCAGCCTCCGCCCTCGCGACGACTGCGTCGCCCGGATGACCGCCTGGGCCCTGCGCTCCCGGGTGTAGGCGAGTCATCTCTGGTCGGTCCGGCGACCCCGAGTCGTTTGTCGTCGGAGACCGACCACAGACGACTCAAGAGCGGGTTGGCGACCACGGATGACTCGGGTTGCTCAGGTGGAGTGATGGCGACGTCGCAGCGGCGCCCGCCGACCGTTTCGGTGCGGCGACACCGCAGCGACGTCGTGAAACCGCGCCGGCCGTCGCTCCCGGCTAGCTGCAGGAGCACGGAGGGGTGTCGGCGACGTCGGCGTTCTTGACGTACCACTCCCAGCGGGCACCGTCGGGGCCGGCCACCCAGGTCTCGGTCTTGGCGGCGTAGCAGCACTCGGTGTCGGCGACGCCGGTGGTGTCGATGCCGGTGTCGCTCAGGCGGGCCTCGGCGGCGACGACCTCGTCGGCGGTCTCCGTCTCGACGCCCAGGTGGTTGATGGTGCCGCCGTCGCCGTCCCCCTCGAAGAGGACCAACTTCAGAGGCGGGTCGGCGATGGCGAAGTTGGCGTAGCCGGGCCGGGTCTTGGCGGGCTCGGCGCCGAACATGCGGCGGTAGAAGTCGACGGCCTCGTCGAGGTCGGACACGTTCAGGGCCAGCTGCAGGCGCATGGTCGCTCCTCTTGTTTCGATCACCATCGATATGATGGTTGTCGATACGATAGCGCTTACAGATCGAAGGATGTCAATGTGTTGGCGATGAAGCCTCGGATCCCCCTCGTCGAGCTGTGTTGCCCGCCGCTGACCGGGGGCCGCCTCGACGAAGCCGCCGCCACCGAGCTGGCCGGCGTCCTCAAGGCGCTGGCCGACCCGGTGCGTCTGCGGCTGGTCAGCATCGTCGCCGCCGCGCCCACCGGCGAGGTCTGCGCCTGCGACCTGCCCGCCCTGCTGGGTCGCAGCCAGCCCACGATCAGCCACCACCTGTCGCTGCTGGTCGACGCCCGGCTGCTCGAGCGCGAGCAGCGCGGCAAGTGGGCCTGGTTCCGCCTCCGCCCCGAACGCCTCGCCGAGGTCCGCGCCGCCCTCGGCGCCTGAGCCCGTCAGGTCGCGACGGGGACGTCGAGGCTGGCGAGAAGTGTGCGGACGCGGGTGCCGATCTCGTCGCGGATGGGGCGCACGGCGTCGACGTCCTGACCGGCGGGGTCGTCGAGCTCCCAGTCCTCGTAGCGCTTGCCCGGGAAGTACGGGCAGGCGTCGCCGCAGCCCATCGTGACCACGACGTCGGCGGCGCGGACGATCTCGTCGGTCCAGGGCTTGGGGTACTCCCGGGCGATGTCGATGCCGACCTCCTCCATGGCGGCGACCGCGGCCGGGTTCACCTCGCTGCCGGGCTCCGACCCGCCCGACCAGGCGACGGCCCTCCCGCCGGCCAGGTGGTTGAACCAGCCGAGCGCCATCTGCGACCGCCCGGCGTTGTGCACGCACAGGAACAGGACGATCGGGAGCCCGTCGTCGCTCCTGCCCTCCACCTTGGCGAGCGCGGTGAGGCGTTGACGGGCGAAGCGCTCGGCCAGCAGCGGCAGGAAGTGCACGACCGACGCCCGCCCGGCGAACTGGTCGAAGCTGGTCTCCAGGAACAGCTGGATGGTCTCAGTCGAGAACGTGCCCTCGTATTCGCTGCGCAGGTTGCTGGCCGCCGTTCGCAGGGCCAGCGTCTGGTCGGGGCTGAGGGAGTTGAGGTCGGGCATCGTGGGCCTCCTCTGAGGTGAACAGAACGCGGGCCGCGGCCACCGCCAGCAGGGCGCCGGCGAGCTGGGCGGCGACGAACGCCGGTGCCGACGCGGGCGCGATGCCGGCGAAGCTGTCGGACAGGGTGCGGGCGAGCGTCACGGCGGGGTTCGCGAAGCTGGTGGACGACGTGAACCAGTAGGCGGCGCCGATGTAGCCGGCCACGGCGACGGCGGCCCGGTCGGGGCGGCCCGTGTGGACGGCGCCGAAGATGACGGTGAGCAGGCCGAAGGTCGCCAGCAGCTCGGCGAAGACGTGGGCGCCGGTCGCCCGATCGGTGGTGGACCAGTCGACCGCCGGCAGCTCGAACATCACGTTGGCGGCGACGGTCCCGAGGCACCCGCCCAGCACCTGGGCGGCGGCGTAGGCGATGGCGGCCCGGGTGTCGATCCGTCGCCGGAGGCGTTCCGCCAGCGTCACCACGGGGTTCAGGTGGGCGCCGGACACGGCCCCGAAGGTGACGATCAGCGCCACCAGCGCCAGGGCCGTCGCCGTCGAGCTCTCCAGCAGCTGCAGGCCGACGTCGTCGGGCGACAGGCGTTGGGCGGCGATGCCGGAGCCGACCACGGCCACGACGAGCAACCCGGTGCCGAGGCCCTCCGCCAGCGCCCGGGCGCCGAGCGACGGCGGCGGGACGCTCACGAGCAGGGCCGCCGGCGTCGGGGCGCGGGAGCGGTCGCCAGGGCGCCGAGGCGCGCCGCGAGCCCGCTGATCACGTCGCCGACCAGGCAGTAGTAGGTGAAGGACCCGAAGCGCTCCGCCCGCACCACACCGGCCTGGCGCAGCGCCCGCAGGTGGTGGCTGACCAGCGGCTGGGGCGCGCCCAGCTCCTCCACGAGGTGGCAGTTGCAGAGATCCTCGACGGCGAGCCGGCGCACGATCTCCCACCGCAGCGGCTCCCCCAGGAGCTTCAGCAGCGCGCCTGTGGCCTCGTCCACCTCGACATCAACGTTCATTGATATCGATCTTGGTTGATATCTCGCCCGCTGTCCAGCGGGTCGGGGCTACGGGTGGGAAGGGGAAGGTGGGGCGTCGGGGACGTCGAGGATCACGTCGTCGGCGTAGCACCACCACCAGTCCTCGCCCGGCTCGTAGGAGCGGACGATGGCGTGACCCGACTCCCGGAAGTGGGCCGTGGCGTGGCGGTTGGGCGAGCTGTCGCAGCAGCCGACGTGGCCACACGTCATGCACAGCCGCAGGTGGACCCAGCGGTCACCGGCCCGCAGGCAGTCCTCGCAGCCGGTGCTCGACGGCGACGGGTGCGCGGTGACGACCTCGTCGATGTGGGTGCAGACGTCGGACATGGTTCAGAGGCTATGGCGCCTCGGCGAAGCCCGAGACCGCTTGGGGCGGCGGCGGGGTGGTTGGTGGGGCTACGAGGGGATCGACCAGTCGATGGGCTCCCGGCCCGCCTCGACCAGCGCGGCGTTGGTGCGGGAGAACGGGTGGCTGCCGAAGAACCCGCTCGACGCCGACAGCGGCGACGGGTGGGGTGACTCCACGATCACGTGGCGCGAGGTGTCGATCAGGCCCTTCTTCTTCCGGGCCGACGCCCCCCACAGGATGAACACCACCCGCTCGGGCTTCTCGTTCACCGCCTTGAGCACCTCGTCGGTGAAGACCTCCCAGCCCTTGCCCTGGTGCGACGCGGCGTTGGAGCGGCGCACGGTCAGTGTGGCGTTGAGCAGCAGCACACCCTGACGGGCCCAGTGGTCGAGGCAGCCGTGGTCGGGGGCGACGACGCCCACGTCCTGCTCCAGCTCCTTGAAGATGTTCTGCAGCGACGGCGGCAGCGGCACGCCCTTGCGCACCGAGAAGCACAGCCCGTGCGCCTGGTTGGGGCCGTGGTACGGGTCCTGGCCCAGGATCACGGCCTTCACGTCGGCGAACTGCGTGAGGTGCAGCGCTGCGAACACCTCGTCGTGGGGCGGGTAGACGGTGCTGCGCTGCCGTTCCTCCACCACGAACCGCTGCAGGTCGTCCCAGTAGGGCTTGGCGAACTCCTGGCGCAGGACCGGGTTCCAATCCGTCTTCGTCATCACCGCCATGCTGCCATCCCCGAGGGGCCGGCCTGGTCGTCCGCCGATCCGACCAAAAAGCCTTACACCGTCGGTGGTATTTATCCCGCACATCGTGTTTACAGCACTCAGGGTGGCCGTTACGTTGCGCTCCGCCCGTTGCGAGTTTGGCGGGTCCCAGACACCCCCGTCTGGGCCAGAAACTGCAAACAACGAGTGGAGTAACAAAAAGCATGGCACTTTCGAACGATGAGCTCGAGCTCCAGTCGACCGAGTACCTGCCCGCACGCGAGGTCATGACCGGCCTGGGTGGAAACGGCCACAACTGGCTCTGCGGCGGTCTCGTCAACGTCGACGCCGACGTGCACGACATCGACATCGTGAAGGACGTCAACATCCTGACCGGTGACGACAGCGACGTCGTCGACATCGACAAGCTCTTCGTCGGGATCTTCTAAAGGCCTGAACGAGGACACACGGCGGAACCCGGGGGCGGGCTACGGCTCGCCCCCACCGTCGGGTCCGGGGACGAGGAGGATCATGTCGGGCGAGACCATCGAGATCGGCATCGGCGACGTCGGCGACCTGGGCGACCTGGGCGACGACATCACCGCACCGGTCGACCTCGGCGGCGAGCGGCTGGAGCTGGCCGACGGCGTCGAGCTGCTGGGCAAGTACCAGGGTTCGGGGTTCCGCACCCCGTCGTACCTGGTGAAGCGCAGCGACGGGCAGGTGATCCAGGTCACCGAGCTCATCTACCTGGTGGCCACCTGCCTGGCCGCCGGCTACCACCTGCACCAGGTGGCCGCCCGCATCACCGGCGAGCTCGATCGCTCGGTGAGCGTCGAGAACGTGGCCTACCTGGTCAACCAGAAGCTGCGGCCGGCGGGCCTCATCCGCTCGGTGGAGGGCGCCACGCCGCCGTCGCCCCGGGCCAGCGCCCTGCTCACCCTGCGCATGCGCGTGCCGCTGGTGCCCGCCCGGCTGCACGGCGTCGTCACCCGGGCGCTGCTGCCGCTGTTCCGGGCACCGGTCGTGGTGGCCGGGCTGGCCGGGCTGCTGGCGCTCGACGCCTGGCTGGTGCTCGCCAAGCGCGACGAGATCACCCACGGGGTGCGCGAGATCATCTACCACCCCCTGCTGGTGCTACTGATCACCGGCCTGACGCTGGTCGCCGGCGCCTTCCACGAGACCGGCCACGCCACCGCCGCCCGCTTCGGCGGCGCCACCCCCGGGGCGATGGGCGCCGGCGTCTACCTCGTGTGGCCGGTCTTCTACACCGACGTCACCGACTCGTACCGCCTGTCCCGCAAGGGACGGCTGCGCACCGACCTCGGCGGCGTGTGGTTCAACGTCCTCTTCACCCTCGGCGTCGCCGGCGCCTACCTGGCCACCGGCTTCGCCCCGCTGCTCGTGTACCTGGTGCTGGCCCAGCTCGAGACGCTGCGCCAGTTCCTCCCCTTCGTCCGCCTCGACGGCTACTACGTGATCAGCGACCTGGCCGGCGTGCCCAACCTCTTCACCTACATGCAGCCGGTGCTCACCACCCTCTTCCGGCGGCGCGACCCGGCGGCGCTCGCCACGGCCCGGGCCAAGCTCGACGAGCTCAACCCCCGGGCCCGCAAGCTGATCACCGGCTGGGTGGCGATCACCGCCCCGGTGCTGCTGGCCAACATCGTGCTGCTGGTGGTGCTGCTCCCCCGCCTGGCCGGCGCCGCCTCGGGCTCGGCCGGCAGCCAGCTCCGCCGCATCGCCGGCGTCGACCACGGCTTCGACGTGGTGACCGCCGCCAACGGCCTGGTCGGGCTGTGCCTGCTGGCCGTGCCCGTGCTGGGCATGCTCTACATCTCGGCCCGGCTGCTCGGCCGGGTGGTGGCGACCACGCAGGGGTACTGGCAGTCGCGCCCCCGGATGGCGGCCGTGATGACGGCGGCGGCCAGCGCGGTGGCGGCGTGGCAGCTCGGCTTCGTGTGGCCCGACGCCTTCGCCACGGCCCTCCAGCAGGCACAGCGGGCGACGGTGGTCGAGATCGCCGAGCCGGCGTCGTCGGAGTCGGCCGGGTCGTCGGGCGGCGACGGCGGCTCCGACACCGAGGTCGCGGGGGCCACGCCCGGCACGCGGGTGACCGACTCGCTGGGCGACACCCGCCCGAAGCCGGCGGCACCTTCGCCACAGCCCGCCGGTGGGCCGGCGCCGACCGACGGCACCACGTCGTCGAGCAGCAGCACGGCCGGGTCACTGATCCCGGGCACCAGCGAGACGACCGGCGTCCACTCGGGCGTCCGCGACGTCGACACCGACCGCCCGACCGCACCCACCACCACCCCGCCGCCGCCCGCGCCGACGACCACGGACCCGCCGAACGCCATCGAGGATCTGCTCGAGGGCATCTTCGGCCCCCACCCGTAAGCGAAATTGCGTGGCTGGTGGCTGCTCTACGGCCACCAGCCACGCAATTTCGGGTCTTTAGCGGACGGCGGCGCGGTAGCCGTTGGGGCCGCAGATGCCGTCGCGCTGGCCGAGCACCACCACGATGAGGTGGTTCACCTCGGCCCCCACGGCACCGTCGACCCGCAGGGCGTAGCCCTTCCGGCGCCCCTGCCGCTGCAGCCACGACACCAGGTTCGGGTTGCGGTTGCCCGGCAGGTCGCGGCGCCAACCGATCATGTTGCGGCTCATCGCGGCGACCGTGTTGGGCCCGATGGCGCCGTCGGCGGTCACCCGCAGCAGGCGCTGCAGCTCCATGATCCGCCCCCGCTCCCCCGCGGCCGTCGGCGGCGACCCAGGCGACGGCGGCGACGGCGCCGCGCCCAGGAAGCGACGCAGCCGGGCGTTGATGGCCCGGGCGTCGGCGACCGTGCCCGTGAACTCGAAGTGCATCGGGTCGGGCACCGAGGTGACGAAGTCGCCGCCCCAGCGGAACCCGTTGCCCTTCCACATGTCGCGCACGTTCCGCGGGATGTTCGTGGTCAGCGGCCGCTTCCGGGGGTTCACGGGCGCGTTGATGTCGACCGCCGTCCCCCAGCTGT
>DATHJB010000138.1 GCA_035316325.1 Acidimicrobiales bacterium | reverse complement strand
CGGTCCCCACCGAGATCAGCGTGACGACCAGCGCCTGCTGCGAGTCGCGGACGTCGGCGGCGGCGGTCTCGTCGACCAGCCGGCTGACGCGGCCCGCCACCTCGTCGTCGCCCACCTGGAAGCTGCGGCCCTCGATGCCGTCGGGCGGCTCCTCCCCCAGCAGCGACAGGACCGTGGGCGCCACGTCGGCCAGGTGGACGTAGCCGTCGCGCCGCGTCGTCGCCGACTGCAGCAGGCCCGGGTCCACGCCCGGCGCCCGGAGCGCCACCATCGCCAGCGCCGGCGCACCCCGGGGCGCGACCGGCGACACCACCACCACGGCGTCGCGCGACGAGTCGGCCCGCTCCAGCACCTCGCCCAGCAGCACGTCGGCGTCGACCATCGCCTGCTCCCGCAGCTGGCGGGCCTGGGCCGGCGTCGCCCGGGGCCGGTAGGCGGCGGCCCGGCTCAGGTCCGAGGCCTCCACCAGGACCACCGTGCGGCCGCTGTCGTTCCACTCCAGGTCGAGCGCGTTGAGCACGGCGTCGTGGTCGAGGCGGCGACCGAAGGGGGCGGCGGGGTCGTCGACGAGGAGGTTGCGACTGACCATGCCGTCGGGGACGATGCCGTCGTCGCCCATCAGCATCGTCGCCGCGCTGCGGGCGTAGGCGCCGTCGGGCGGCGGGTCCTCGCTCACGAAGCCCTCACCGGCATCCGCGTTGGCGACCACGGCCCGGGGGATGCCGGCGTCGGCGAGCGCCTGGCCGAGCAGGCCCACGTCGGCGCCGTAGGGGCTGTCGTCGTTGCGGTCGATGGCGGCGCCGATCGCCAGGTAGCCGATGCCCGGGGGCACCACGCCCAGCCGGCGCTGCAGGATCTCCGAGGCGGGCACGCCGCCGTAGCGCTCGTCGGGCTCGAGGGCGACGGCCACGTCGATCTCGGGGGCCAGCGCCCGGGTGCCGGCGCCCATGCTCAGGTAGGCGTCGGTGGTGCCGGCCGCCACCCGGCCGATGCGGGTGGACACGTCGCCGATGGCGGCCTCGTCGACGAACGCCTCCAGGTTGGGCATGTCGTAGCGCTGCACGTCCTCCCACGACACCCCCGGCAGCGACACCACCAGCACCCGGTCGACCGGCGCGTCGCCGACCTCCCGCGGCTCGTCGCCCCCGCCACATCCGGCGACCACCACCAGCCCGAGCAGCCCCGCGAGCCCCACCCCGGCGAAATTGCGTCGGAAAACCCGCACATGGCGGGCGGATCGACGCAATTTCCCGAGGAGCCTCATGCCGCGGCCCCACGGGTGCTGAGCGACGACGTGACGCCCAGCAGCCGGTAGGCGCCGACCACCAGCGCCGTCCCCACGACCCCCGCCCCGGCGACGAACGCCAGGTCGGCGAGGCGGCCCGGGTCGTCGCCCAGCAGCGCCTCGCCGGCGGCCCACGCGCCGAGGCCGACCGCGGCGCTCACCCCGACCATCCGACCGAGGCCCGCCGGCAGCAGCGGCGCCCCCGTGCGTCGTCGCAGGCCGACCGCCAGCACCAGCGCCCCGACCGAATAGGCGAACGAGTGGGCCAGGCCCAGCACGGCGATGCGGGCCGAGCCGTCGAGCCAGGCCCCGGCGCCCACCATCACCGCCACACCGCAGGCGGCGCTCCCGATGGCGACCAGACCCGGGAAGCGGCTCTCGTCGAGCGCGTAGTAACCCCGGGAGAACAGCAGGAAGGCGCTGTAGGGGTAGAGGCCGGCCGCGAGTCCGGCCAGCGCCGCCGCCACCAGCTCCACGCCCGAGCGACCGGTCTCCCCGAACTCCACCAGCCGCATGCCCGGCAGCGCCAGGGCGACCAGCGCCGCGGTCACCGGCAGCACCAGCAGGCCCATCCGCTCCAGCGCCCAGCGCAGCGAGGCCGCCACCCGGGCCAGGCCGTGGTCGCGGGCCTCCATCACCAGCTCCGGCAGGATCGTGGTGTGCACCGGCTGGGCCAGTACGGCGTACGGGGCCAGGAAGAACACCCAGGCGGCGTTGTAGGCCACCACGCCGCCGGCGACGCCCGAGCACGCCAGGATCGCGGCGCCCAGCAGCAGCCCGCCGGCGGTGTGCAGCGTCACCCCCCAACCCGAGTGGCGCAGCACCGCGGTCACCCGGGTGTCACCCGCGAGTCGCCGCGGGCGCAGCCGGAACCCCGACCGGGCGCAGGCCACCAGCAGCACTCCGACGAACCCGAGCACCCCGCCCGTGGCGGCCAGCACCAGCAGCAGCCGCTCACCGGTGGACAGGTCGAGGCCCGGATCGGTGCCGACGGCCACCCGGAACAACACGAGGCCGGCCACCATCACCACCGTGTTGCCGATCGGCGCCGCCGCGGTGATGGCGAAGCGGCGGCGGGCGAAGAGGACCGCGCTGGCGATCGTCCCGGCGGCGTACAGCAGCACCTGGGGCAGGAAGAACGGGAGCAGGAAGGCGACGAGGTCACGCTGGTCGTCGGCCACGTCGGCCGGGGCGTTCAAGGTCAGCACCCGGGCCAGCAGCGGCGAGGCGAGGATGCCCACCACCGTCACCGCCCCCAGCACCATCAGGGCGACGCCCAGCACGCGGCCGGCGACCTCCTCGGCGGCCTCCTGGTCGCCCTGGTCGAGCAGCTGCACGAAGGTGGGCACCAGCACGGCCGACAGGGCGCCGGCGGCCAGCAGCTCGAACAGCACGTTCGACAGCAGGTTGGCGGTCTGGAAGGCGTCGCCCAGGTCGTTGGTGCCGAGCACCGCCATGATCACCAGCACCCGCACGAACCCGGCGGCCCGCGACAGGGCCGTGACCGCGCCCATCCCGGCCGCGGCCCGCCCCGTCCCCCGCGTCTTTGCAGGGAAACGACCCCATACGGGTCGTTTCCCTGCAAAGACGGGCTCGCTCACCGGCGCGCTCACTCTTCGGGCGGGGCGGGAAGCAGGCGGTCGGCGTCGGGGCGTAGGCCGTAGTGGCCCACCACCGGGGCCGACGGCACGGCGTCGTCGAGCGCCAGCATCGTGGCGATCCGGCCCGACACCCGGTCGACGTCGTCGACCGTGGAGATGCGGTCGCCCAGCGTCCCGTCGGCGCGGATCTGCGCCACCAGCGGGTCGCCCTCGTCGTCGGTCTCCGGGTCGTCGTCGGGCACGACCGGCGTCTCCGCCAGCACCACCGGCACCGGCCCCTCGGCGGCGAGCCCCGACAGCATCGGCAGCACCACCTGGTCGCCGGTGAGCACCGCGCCCTCGCCGGTCACCGTCACCACCCGCAGGCCGCTGGTCGGCAGCGTCACCACCTCGGAGTCGTCGCCCTCGGCGAGCTGGTAGTCGACGAACCCGGCGTCGTTCAGCTGGGCCAGCAGGTCGGGTTCGGCCTGGGCGGCGGTGAGGTCCGGGCTCGTGGCGTCGCCGGCGTCGGTGGCCGCGGCCAGCACCGAGGCCAGCCGTGCCCCCAGCTCGTTGCGCAGCGCCACCGGGTCGGTGTCGTTCAGGCCGAGGATCTGCGCCAGCTCGGTCGCCTCGTCCTCGTCGTCGAGCACCAGGCGGTCGGTCAGCCACCACACCCCGCGGGCGTCCGCGCCCGCCTTGGCCAACGAGTCGAGCACCCGCTCCACCGGCCCCGTGTCGCCCTGCAGGCCCCGCGGCGCCACCACCAGCACCGGGTCGGCGGTCAGCAGTCCGGTGAAGAGCCGCTCGCCCACCTGCTCGTCGAGCTGCTCGCCCTCCGACTCCAGGCTGCCGACCTGCGCCGACAGCTCGTCGTTGGTGGCCTCCTCGTCGTTGAGGCGGTCGGCGAAGGTGTCGAGCCGGTCCTCCAGGTAGTTCTTCGAGGCGTCGGCCAGGAAGTTGGTGCCGAGCAGCAGGCCGACCGCGAACGACAGGAAGACCGCGGTCAACGAGATGAGGTGGAAGCGGAAGTTGATCATGGAGGGCTGGACGGCCGCCGGCTAGAAGCCGGCGGTCAACGTGATCCACAGCGAGCGGAGCACGAGGCGCATCGGTGTCGAGACGAGCACGACGACGACCAGCGTCGCGAGCGCCGCTCCCACCAGCATCAGCAGGTCTCGTCGACGGACGGTCTGCTGGTAGAGGCGGCTCACTCCCTTGGCATCGACGAGGGCAGAACCTATACGCATCCGCACCAGGAAGGTGGACGCCATGCCCGCCCGGCCCTTGTCGAGGAACTCCACCATGCTGTTGTGCGTCCCCACCGCCACGATCAGCTCGGCGCCGTGCTCGAAGGCCAGCAGCATGGCGATGTCCTCGCTGGTGCCGGGCGCGGAGAACACGGAGTAGGGCAGGTCGAGGTCGTCGAGCCGCTTGGCGCCGGGCGCACGGCCGTCGGTGTAGCCGTGCACCATCAGCTCGGCCCCGCAGCGCAGCGCCGTCTCCGACACCGAGTCGAAGTCGCCGATGATCAGGTCCGGGCGCTCGCCGATCGCCAGCAGGGCGTCGGCCCCACCGTCGACCCCGATCAGCACGGGCTTCACGTCGTTCACGTAGCCCGACTGGCGCAGGAGGCGCAGATCCTCCTTGTAGTCGATGCCCCGCACCACGATCAGCACGTGACGGCCCCCGAGCGCCACGCGGGGGGCGGGCACGGCGAGCTCGCCGGTGAGCAGGTCCATCTCCTGGCGCATGTAGCTCACCGTGTTGATGGCGAAGCGCTCCAGCTCGGGGCCCATGTTGGCCCGGGCCGACTCGATGGCCGCGTCGACCTTGTCGAGGTCCTGCTTCACCCCGGTGCCGACGACCTCGCCGTCGACCAGCACGCGCTCGCCGTCGACGGTCACCTTGGTGCCCTCGACGATGCGGTCCATCACGTCGCTGCCCACGTCGTCGACCAGCGTGATGCCGGCCTGGCACAGCAGCAGCGGCCCCAGGTTCGGGTAGCGGCCGGTGGTCGACGGCGCCGCGTTGATCACCGCGACGGGCGCCGCGTCGACCAGCGTCTCGGCGGCCACACGGTCGATGTCGGCGTGGTGGATCACCGCCACGTCGCCCGGCTGCAGCCGTCCCACCAGGCGCTTCGTCTTCCGGTCGACCCGCGCCACCCCGACGATCGGTCCCTCCTGGGAACCGTTGTCGGAGCGACGCAGGCGACGGATCATCCGTTTGACACTATTTCCTGGCCGACCGCCGTTGCAGTCGCCAGGAGCTCCTCGGCGTGGCGGCGGGCGGTGTCGCTGTCCGGCTGGCCCGACAGCATGCGCGACAGCTCGATCACCCGCTCGTCGTGGTCGAGCACGGTGGCCTGCGACACGGTGACGTCGCCGTCGCTCTGCTTGGCCACCTGCACGTGGGCATCGGCGTGGGCCGCCACCTGGGGCAGGTGGGTGACGACCAGCACCTGGTGCTCCCGGCCGATCTTCGCCAGGGCTCGCCCCACGGCCGTGGCCGCGCTGCCGCCGATGCCGGCGTCGACCTCGTCGAACACCAGCGTGGGCGGGGCGCTGGTCAGCACGAGGCGCAGCGCCAGCATGGCCCGGGCCAGCTCGCCGCCCGACGCCACCTTGCTCAGTGGCTGCGGCTCGGTGCCGGGGTTGGCGGCCAGCAGGAACACGACGTCGTCGCCCGGGTCGTCGCCCTCCACCCGCACCTCGAGGCGGGCGTTGGGCATGGCCAGCTCCCGCAGGTTCGCCTCCACGGCCTGCGCCAGCTCGGGCGCGGCAGCCCGACGGGCGGCCGCCACCCGCGCCGCCTCCTCCTCGTAGGCCTTGCGGGCCTCGGCCTGGGCCCCGTCGAGCTGGGCGGCCCGGCGGTCGTGGTCCTCCAGCTCGGCCAGCCGGGCGCCCAGGCGCTCGTACTCGGCGAGCACCTCGACCAACGTCTCGCCGTACTTGCGGCGCAGGTCGGACAGGAGCTGACGGCGCTCGCGCAGCAGGTCGAGGCGCGCCGGGTCCTCGTCGATGGCCTCGGCCACACCCCGCACGTCGACCGCGACGTCGGCCAGCTCGGCCGCCAGGGCGCGCAGCCGCTCCTCCTGGGCGGCGAACGGCGCCCGGCCGGCCAGCGCCGAGATGGCGGCGCCCAGCGGATCGCCCGCGCCCCCCTCGTCGGTCAGCGCCGCGGCCGCCTCGGCGGCGGCCGCGTGGTGGGCGGTGGCGTCGGCCAGCACGTCCTCCTCGGCGGCCAGCTCGTCGTCCTCGTCGGGACCGGTGACCCCGGCGGCCTCGAGCTCCTCCACCTGGTAGCGCAGCAGGTCGATCTCCCGCGCCCGGGCCCGCTCGTCGCCGCCGAGCTTTGCCAGCTCCTGCGCGATGTCGCGCTCGCGCTGGCGGGCCACGTGCACGGCCTCCAGGTCGACGTCGCCGAAGCGGTCGAGCGCGGCCCGCTGGGCGACCGGGCTGAGCAGCGACTGGTGGGCGTGCTGCCCGTGCAGGTCGACCAGGCGCTCCCCCAGCTCCACCAGCGCGGAGACCGTCGCGAGCCGGCCGTCGACGTAGGCCCGGCTGCGCCCGTTGCGGGGGATGGCGCGGGCCAGCACCACCTCGACGTCCTCCAGGTCCTCGCCGAACTCACCGACCACCTCCCGGTCGGCGGCCCGCAGCAGGAAGCGCCCCTCCACCCAGGCCTCCTCCGCGCCGGTCCGCACCAGCAGCGGATCGGCCCGACCCCCCACCAGCAGCTCGATGGCGTCGACCACCATCGTCTTGCCCGCACCGGTCTCGCCCGTGACCACGCTCATGCCCTCCGAGAGCAGGAGTCGAAGGTCGGGGATGACGCCCAGGTCCCGCACCGCCAGCTCAAGTAGCACGACTACGCCCTTCTCATCGGTGAGATCTCATCGATCCGACAGGCCGAACTTGCTCTTCAGGATCCGCAGGAAGTCCCGCTGGCCGAACATCACCAGCCGGGCCGCGGTCTGGGCGGCCGTGCACGTGATGGCGTCACCCACGTCGAGCGTGACCAGGGTACGACCGTCCACCGACAGAGTGGCCGGCCGGTTGCCCAGCACCTCGAGCCGCACCGTCGCGGTGGGGTCGAGCACCAGCGTGCGGTCGAACAGCATGTGCGGCGACACCGGCGTGAGCAGCAGGCAGCGGTGGGTCGGGGCGACGATGGGGCCGCGCGCCGAGAACGCGTAGGCCGTCGACCCGGTGGGCGTGGCGACGATGAGGCCGTCGGCGGCGTACGGGGTGAAGAAGTCGCCGTCGACGCTCACGCCCAGCCGCACCGTGTGGCCCATCGGCGTCTTCTCCAGCACCACCTCGTTGAGCGCCAGGTAGCTGGTGTGCTCGTCGACGTGCGGCGAGTCGACCGCCGCCTCGATCAGCATGCGCTCCTCGACCTCGTACGACCCGGCCAGGAAGCGCTTCAGCGCCATGCGCAGGCCGTGCGGCTCCACCTCGGTGAGGTAGCCGAGCTGGCCGACGTTCACGCCGATCACCGGCACCCCGTCGGCCGCCACCAGGTCGACCGTGCGCAGCATCGTGCCGTCGCCGCCCAGGCAGATGGCCACGTCGAGGCCCCGGGTGAAGGTCGACTCGGGGACGCCCAGCTCGGGCAGCTTGGCGATGCCGGCGTCCTTGAGTGGTAGGCGCACCTCGTGGCCCCGCTCGGTGAGCCAGGCGGCCGCGTCGCGGGCCAGCTCGCCGGCCTGCTCCCGCTCGGGGTGGATCACCACCCCCACGGACGACATCAGGCGGTCGCCTCCGCGACGAGCGCCTCGACGTCGAGCCGGTCGTCGTCGCCGTCGCCGGCATCGGCGCTGCGTCGAGCACGCGCGTGGACGATGAATTCCACGTTCCCGTCAGCGCCGCGCAGCGGGGAGGCCATCCCCTCCATGATGGCTGCTCCGTGGGCGCGGAGCGCGTCTCTTACGGTTTCGAGCACCCGCCGCCAGACATCCGGATCGCGGATGACGCCCCGCCCGCGCGCCGCCTCCTCACGGTCGGCCTCGAACTGCGGCTTGACGAGGAGGACGACGTCGGCGCCGGGCCTCGCGGCTCGGAGCAGCGCCGGCAACACGGTCGTGAGCGAGATGAACGAGAGGTCGGCGGTGACGAGGTCGACGGGTTCGTCGAGGATCAGGTCACGGACGTTGGTGCGGTCGCGCACCTCGACCCGGGGGTCCTGCGCCACCCGTTCGTGCAGCTGCCCGTAGCCGACGTCGACGGCGACGACGTGGGCGGCGCCGTTCTGCAGCAGGCAGTCGGTGAAGCCACCGGTGGAGGCGCCGGCGTCGAGCGCCCGGGCGCCGGCGATCGTCTTGCCCAGGTCGAACCGCTCGACCGCGGCGGCCAGCTTCTCCCCGGCCCGGCTCACGAACCGCGGCCCGTCGTCGAGGACCAGCAGCGGCTCGTCGCCTCTCACCTGCCGGTTCGCCTTCAGCGCCGGGGCGCCCGCGACCGTGACCCGACCGGCGGTGATCAGCTGGAGGGCCTGCTGGGGCGTGGTGGCGAGCCCTCGACGGACCAGCTCCGCATCGAGACGACGGCGGACGGGAGGCGTGCCCCGCAGGCTACTCAGCCGTCGACGACAGTAGATTCGCCGTTCTCCCCACCCCCGGACAGGAAGGTCGACCCGTCGACATGAACGACAGACGACTGCTTCGCGCCCCCGGCCCGACCCGGCGAGCAGCCTGGTGCCTGGTAGCCACCCTGGCCATGGTCGTCGTGGCCTGCGGTGACGACGACGGCGCCGACGACACGGCGCCCGAGGAGGAGGCACCCGAGCAGAGCGACGAGGAGACGCCCGAGGAGCCGGAGGAGCCCGGCCCGCCCAGCTTCGAGGACGCCCAAGCCGAGTACACCAGCTGCATGGAGGACAACGGGGCCGACCCGGCCGACATCCCGCAGGGCATGAGCTTGGAGACGCTGGCCGAGATGGCCGACGCCTCACCGGAGGCCCAGGCCGAGATGGGCGTCGACGGCACCCTGCTCCAGGCGCACGCCGAGTGCTGGCCGATCGTCGCCGACGCCATCGCCGCCGGCGCCGAGGTCCCCGAGGGCTCGTCGCCGTCGACCACCGTCGACCAGGAGCTGGCCGCGAAGATGCACGACGCCGTCGCCTGCCTCAACGACCGGGGCTGGGACTTCCTGGAGCCGGGCGTCGAGACCGGGCCGCTGACGATGGCAGCCCGCCAGTCCGGATTCAACTGGGACGACCCCACCTTCCTCCAGGACCAGAGGGAGTGCCAGCAGCAGGCCGGCATGATGGGGTGACGGCGGCTCAGCCACCCCCAACCGAAATCTCGACAGAGATGGTCGCTATGTCGCCATCCCTGTCGAGATTTCGTCAGAGGGCCGACGACACGAGGGCGGCGAGGTCGTCGGCGACCACGTCGGGGGTCGGCGACACCGGGAGGTCGTCGGCGTGCGTGACGCCGGAGAGCACGAGGGCGAAGCGGTAGCCGAGCGTCTTGGCGAAGGCGCCGTCGGTGGAGGGGCGGTCGCCGACCATGGTGCCAGTCTCGCCCGGGCCGCCGGCCAGCTCGTGGATCAGCTCGGCCATCGGCGGGTGGGGCTTCCCGGCCACGATCGGCTGCCGGCTCGCGGCGTAGGCCACCGCGGCCACGATCGAGCCGCCGCCCGGGATCGGGCCCTCCGGCGTGGGGTAGGTGGCGTCGTCGTTGGTGGCCAGGAAGCGGGCACCCCGGTCGACCTGGATCGCCGTGCGCCGCAGCCCCTCGTAGTCGAAGTGGCGGTGGAACCCGACGACCACCACGTCGACCGGGCCGTCGCTGGGCTCGTGGGTGCGGCTGTCGACCACCTCGGCGCCCCGGGCCGCCAGCGCCTCGGCGATGCCCGGCCCGCCGCACACCAGCGCCCGCTCCCCCGGCTCCACCAGGCGGGCCGCGGCCATCGCCGACGTCACGACACCGCCCTCCGCCGGCACGCCGAAGCCCGCCAGCTTCTCCTCCTGCCGCCCCACCTGCAGCGACGAGTTGTTGGTGGCGAAGAGCACCTGCTCACCGGCCGCGCGCAGCCGCGCCACCGCGTCGGCCGCACCGGCCAACGGCTGTTCACCCAGCCACACCACGCCGTCCAGATCGAGTATCCAAGCCATCGGGCCGAGTCTGCCAGGATGGGGAGCGTGGCCAGATTCGAGCCCTTCCACGCCCTCCGCTACGACCTCAGCCGGGTCGATCTCCCCCAGGTGGTGAGCCCTCCGTACGACGTCATCGACGACGCGCTGCGCGCCGACCTGGCGGGGCGCGACCCGCACAACGCGGTCCGCATCGACCTCCCCGTCGACGAGGGTGGCCGCGACCGCTACGAGGTGGCCCGCCGCCTGCTGGGCCGCTGGATCGCCGAGGGCATCCTGGTCACCGACGAGCGGCCGGCCTTCACCGTCTACCGCATGGGCTACGTCGACGACGCCGGCCGCCAGCGCCACACCACCGGCGTGATCGGCGCCCTCGAGCTGACGCCACCCGGCACCGACATCCTCCCCCACGAGCACACCACCCCGAAGGCCAAGAGCGACCGGCTCGACATGCTGCGCTCCTGCCGGGCCAACCTGTCGGCCATCTGGGGGCTGTCGCTGGCCAAGGGACTGACCGACCTGCTGCCGGTCGACCAGCCGCCGCTCGCCGACTTCACCGACGAGGCCGGTGTCCGTCACACGGTGTGGACGGTCGACGACCCGGCCGCCTGCGCCGCGATCTCGGCCGCGGTCGCCAACCAGCCGGTGGTGATCGCCGACGGCCACCACCGCTTCGAGACCTCACTGGCCTACCGGGGCGAGCGCGAGGCCGCGGACGGCGATCCCGGCGCGGCGGCGCTGACCCTGGCCTACGTGGTGGAGCTGGTGGAGGACGAGCTGACCGTCCGGGCGATCCATCGCTTGCTCACGGGGCTGCCCGACGGGTTCGACCTGGTCGAGGCCCTGTCGCCGTGGTTCGAGCCGATCGGCGCTCCCCCGGCCGACGTCCCGGCGGTCACCGCGATGGACGCAGCCGGCGCGCTGTGCCTGGTGCTCCCCGACCAGGAGGTGCTGCTGCGCCCCCGTCCCGAGGCCCTGGCCGACGCCCGCGACCTCGACTCCGCCCGCCTCGACGTCGCCCTCGCCGCGCTCCCCACCCACACCCTGAGCTTCCAGCACGGCGTCGACAACGTCCGCGCCGCCGTCGCCTCCGGCCAGGCCCAGGCCGGCGTGCTCCTCCGCCCCGCCTCGATCGCCCAGATCGACGCGACCGCCCACGGCGGCGAACGCATGCCTCCGAAGACCACCTTCTTCCACCCCAAGCTCAAGACCGGCCTGGTCTTCCGCTCCCTCGACTAACCTCCGGCGATGGAGCCGGGGGGGCTCCGACAGGGGGAGGCGGAATGCGATCGACGCTGTCGCGCATCGGGGCCGCGGGTGTGGCGCTGCTGCTGTCGGGCTGCTGGTGGGCACCAGGACAGGGACCGAGCCGCCAGGCCTACAACCGCTACGAGGACGTGATCACCGTCGAGGCGGTGGCCGACCTCGAGCAGGCTTGGAGCACGGACCTCTCGGACGAGCCTCTGGGCGCTCCGGTCGTGCCGCCCAACGGCCTGGTGGTCGTGGGAACGGATCGCACGGTGCACGGCGTCGACCGGCTCAGCGGCGCACCGGCGTGGGTCAACGGCCCGACCGGCAACATCCCCCACCACGACCCGCAGATCGTCGTGGTCGGTGACGGCCGGCTGGCGCTGGGCCTGGGTGCGGACTCGATCCTGTGGGCGACGAACTTCCTCGACCAGGACACCGGGCAGCAGCGGCCCGGGATCAACTACAGCGGGGGCAAGGTCGAGGGTGTGCGCGACGGCCGCGCCGCGGTCTTCTCCCCCAGCGACACCGGCGATACCTGGAACCAGACCGTGCGCGTCGTCGACATCACCGACGGAACCGTTCTCCTGACCGACTTCCTCCAGGACCACGAAGACCAGCCAGGTGTGACGCTGGGGACCCTGGCCGTGCTGCACGCCGGGTACGGCGTCCTGTCGGACCAACCCAGCGGCGGCTACGGGATGGGCGTCAGGGCGATCCCGGTGACCGGAGCGAACGTCGCCTGCGGGCCGACCGGTACCAATGCCTGCCCGACGTGGGTGACACCCGTCGACGGCACCACGGCCACGGCACCCGTCCTCAGCGACGACGAGGCGACCATGTTCGTCGCCACCGATGCCGGGACGGTCTACGCCCTGGACGCCGGCGACGGCGCCGTGCTGTGGACGGCCTCGGTCGGCGCACCCGTGGCCGACCCGCCCGCGCTCGACGGCACCACCCTGTTCGTCCCGACCGGCAGCGGTGCGCTGGTGGCGCTACCGGCCGCCGGGTGCGGCGCCGCCACGTGCGCCCCCCTCTGGTCGACCGATGCGGGAAGCCCGCTGACCGTGCAGCCCGCAGTCGCCGGCGGCGTCGTGTTCACCGGTGCGGCCGACGGCACCGTCGCCGGCTACGACGCGGCGGGCTGCGGCACCGCCACGTGCGACCCGCTCTGGTCGGCCACCACCGGCAGCGAGATCACCGGGGCCCCCGCCGTGTCCGGCGGCCACCTGTACGTCGGCTCGGCCGACGGCCAGCTCACCGCCTTCCGCCAACTCGACTGACCGCCGGACGCGGAAATTGCGACAGAACGAGCCCGGAACGGGCCGGTTCTGTCGCAATTTCGTCGGGTCTCGGTTAGCCGACTTCCCAGGTGGCGCCGGAGCGGAGGAGGGCGGCGAGGTCGCCCTCGCCCTTGTCCTCCTGGGCCGCGGCGACCTGGTGGTTCACGGCGGCGCCGTACTCCTGGCGCTCGACCGCGCGGAACACGCCGATCGGCGTGGGCTCGTGGGGCCCGGTGGCCAGGCGGGACAGCATGAAGGCGACGCCCGGGTCGGGGCGGGCCTCGTCGTGGACCAGCAGGGCGTCCTCGCCCACGTCGGCCACCTCGACGATGCGGGGCCCCTGCTGCGGGTCGAGCACCACGCCCTTGGAGCCGTCGGCCCCGAAGCGGATCGGCTCGCCGTGACGCAGCGGCACCAGCATGTCCTCACGCACCTGCTTGGCGGTGATCGCCCCGAACGCCCCGTCGTTGAAGACGTTGCAGTTCTGGTAGATCTCCACCAGCGTCGAGCCCTTGTGCTCGAACGCCCGGCGGAAGACCTCCATCATGTGCGCCCGGTCCATGTCGTGGGTGCGGGCGACGAACGTCGCCTCGGCGCCCAGCGCCACGCTGACGGGGTTGAACGGCTGGTCGAGGCTGCCGAACGGCGTCGACTTCGTGACCTTCCCCAGCTCGCTGGTGGGCGAGTACTGGCCCTTCGTCAACCCGTAGATCTGGTTGTTGAAGAGCAGCACGGTGATGTTGACGTTGCGGCGCAGCGCGTGGATCAGGTGGTTGCCCCCGATCGACAGGGCGTCGCCGTCGCCGGACACCACCCACACGTGCAGGTCGGGACGGGCGAGCGCCAGGCCGGTGGCGATCGCCGGGGCCCGGCCGTGGATCGTGTGCATCCCGTAGGTGTTCATGTAGTACGGGAAGCGGGCGGCGCAGCCGATGCCCGACACGAAGACGGTGTCCTCGCGCCGGATGCCCAGCTCGGGCATCAGCAGCTGCACGGCGGAGAGGATCGAGTAGTCGCCGCAGCCCGGGCACCAGCGCACCTCCTGGTCGCTGGACCAGTCCTTGCGGGTGGTGGCCGGCACCGGGTCGGGGAGGAGCGTGTCGGTCATGATGCGATCCCCTGCAGGTGGTCGAGGATGGCCTGTTCCAGCTCGGAGGCGGTGAAGGGCAGGCCACGCACCTTGCTCACCGTCTTGGCGTCGACCAGGTACTCGGCCCGCAGCATGGCGGCGAGCTGACCCAGGTTGAGCTCCGGCACCAGCACCTTCGGGTAGCGCTTGAGCACCTCGCCCAGGTTCGTCGGGAACGGGTTGAGGTGCACCAGGTGCGTCATCGCCACCTTGTGGCCGGCGGCCCGCACCCGGGCGACCCCACCGTCGATGGCGCCCCACGTCGATCCCCAACCGACGACGAGGATGTCGGCGGAGTCGACGTCGCCGAACACCTCCACGTCGGGGATGGACCCGGCGATGCCGGCGATCTTGGCCGCCCGCAGCTGGACCATCCGCTCGTGGTTGGCGGGGTCGTAGTCGATGTTGCCGGTCCCGTCGTGCTTCTCGAGGCCGCCGACGCGGTGCATCAGGTCGGGGGTGCCGGGCAGCGCCCAAGGGCGGGCCAGCGTCTCGGGATCCCGCAGGTACGGCTGGAACGTCTCGACGCCCTCGGCATCGACATGGTTCGGCGCCGTGGCGAACTCGACGGTCAGGTCGGGCAGGCTCTCGATCGACGGCAGCTTCCACGGCTCGGAGCCGTTGGCCAGGTAGCCGTCGGACAGGAGGATCACCGGCGTGCGCCACTTCAGCGCCAGCCGGGCCGCCTCGATGGCCACCTCGAAGCAGTGGCTCGGGCTCTTGGCGGCGACGATCGGCAGCGGTGCCTCACCGTGACGGCCGTGCATGGCCATCAGCAGGTCGGCCTGCTCGGTCTTCGTCGGCAGGCCGGTGGACGGACCGCCGCGCTGGATGTCGATCACCAGCAACGGCAGCTCCAGGCTCACGGCCAGGCCGAGGGTCTCGGCCTTCAGGGCCATGCCCGGTCCGCTGGTGGTGGTGATGCCGAGGTGACCGCCGTAGGCCGCGCCCAGGGCGGCGCCGATGCCGGCGATCTCGTCCTCGGCCTGGAACGTGCGCACGCCGAAGTTCTTGTGCTTCGACAGCTCGTGGAGGATGTCGCTGGCCGGCGTGATCGGGTACGACCCGAGGAAGATCGGCAGCTTCGAGAGCTGGCTGGCGGCGATCAGCCCCCAGGACAGCGCCGTGTTGCCGCTGACGTTGGTGTAGGTGCCCGCCGGCAGCGGTGCCGGCTTCACGTCGTAGGAGTGGTCGAAGAGCTCGGCCGTCTCGCCGAAGGCATGGCCGGCCTTGAACGCGGCGACGTTGGCCCCGGCCACCAGCGGCTTGCTGGCGAAGCGCTTCTCGATCCACTCGAGTGTGCGGTCGACCGGGCGCGTGTACATCCACGACACCAGGCCCAGCGCGAAGAAGTTCTTCGACCGCTCGGCGTCGCGCGGCTTCACGCCCAGGGGCTCGACGGCCCCCTTGGTGAGGCTGGTCATCGGCACCTCGTACACCGTGAAGGCGTCGAGGCTGCTGTCGCGCAGCGGGTTCTCGGCGTAGCCGGCCTTGGCGAGGCTGCGGTCGTCGAAGGCGTCGGCGTTGACGATGAGGGTCGCCCCGGCGTCGACCCGGTCGATCTGGCTCTTGAGCGCCGCCGGGTTCATCGCCACCAGCACGGTGGGCGCGTCACCGGGCGTGGTGATGTCGTGGTCGGATATGTGGACCTGGAAGGCCGACACGCCGGCGAGCGTTCCCGCCGGAGCCCGGATCTCGGCCGGGAAGTCGGGCAGCGTGGCGAGGTCGTTGCCGTACAAGGCACTCGACGTGGTGAAACGGTCCCCCGTGAGCTGCATGCCGTCACCCGAATCCCCAGCGAATCGGATCACCACCCGGTCGACATCCCGCACGGACTTGGCCCGTTGGTCTTGATCAGACAAGGCGCCCCCTTTGGCGCACCCCATGCCAACCCCATTGGTGGCACGGTATGTGGTCGTGGACCTTAGCCTCGCCGTACGCGCGGGTGACGGCATGGTGTGACGTTTCTGTCATTCGACTTCGTTCTATCGACATCTGCCCCGAAATCCGGTACATAACCGGACTTCGGGGCAGGTCGGACACCCGGATGACGCCGCAGAGCGGTCAGGCGACGGTGATCGCCTCGTCGAGGTAGACGTCCTGGATGGCGTTGAGGAGCTCGGCACCCTCCGTCATCGGACGCTGGAACGCCTTGCGGCCGGAGATGAGCCCGATGCCACCGGCCCGCTTGTTGATCACCGCGGTGCGCACGGCCTCGGCCAGGTCGGAGGCGCCCTTCGACTCGCCGCCGCTGTTGATCAGCCCGATGCGGCCCATGTAGTTGTTCACCACCTGCCAGCGGCACAGGTCGATCGGGTTGTCGGACGTCAGCGTGTCGTACACCAGCGGGCTGGTCTTGCCGAAGCCGATGGCCGTGTAGCCGCCGTTGTTGTTCGGCAGCTTCTGCTTGATGATGTCGGCCTCGATGGTGACGCCGATGTGGTTGGCCTGCCCCGTGAGGTCGGCGGCCCCGTGGTAGTCGACGCCGTCCTTCTTGAAGCCGTTGTTGCGCAGGTAGCACCACAACACGGTGAACATGCCCAGCTCGTGCGCCCGGGCGAAGGCCTCGGAGACCTCCTGGATCTGCCGGGTGGCCTCCTCGGAGCCGAAGTAGATGGTGGCGCCCACCCCGGCCGCGCCCAGGTCGAACGCCTGGTCGACCGAGCCGTACATCACCTGGTCGAACTTGTTCGGGTAGGTGAGCAGCTCGTTGTGGTTGATCTTGACGATGAAGGGGATGCGGTGGGCGTAGCGGCGCGACACCACGGCGAGCACGCCGAAGGTGCTGGCCACGCCGTTGCAGCCGCCCTCGATGGCGAGCTCAACGATGTTCTGCGGGTCGAAGTACTTCGGGTTCGGGGCGAAGCTGGCCGCGGCCGAGTGCTCGATGCCCTGGTCGACCGGCAGGATCGACACGTAGCCGGTGCCGCCGAGGCGACCGTGGTCGAACAGCGACTGGAGGTTGCGCAGCACCTGCGGGCTGCGGTCGGACTGGGCCAGGACGCGGTCGATGTAGTCGGGGCCGGGGAGGATCAGGTCCTCCTTCGGGACCCCCTTCGACTCGTGGGTGAGGAGGCCGTCCGCCTCGTCGCCGAGCAAGCTTTGGATGTCCACGGAGCGTCTCCTGGGTATCAGATCGCGGGCGCCGGACCACCAACGGTAGTTGGCATCGACCCCATACCTACCACCCCGCCGCCGCCCCGAGCGGTCTCGGCTGCGCCGAGGCAATTAGCCTGCTCGTCGCATGCCGGATCTGCCCCCGTACAGGGTCCTCTTCGTCTGCTGGGGCAACATCTGCCGCTCCCCCACCGCCGAGGCGCTGCTGCGGCGCGAGGTGCGCGCCGCCGAGCTGTCCGACCTGGTGGAGGTCGACAGCGCCGGCGTCAGCGCCGAGCATTCCGGCAACCCACCCGACCGCCGGTCGCAGGCCGAGGCGCGGAGCCGGGGGCTCGACATGAGCGACCTGCGGGCCCGCCGGGTGTCGCCCGACGACTGGGACCGCTTCGACCTGCTGCTGGTCACCGACGACGCGGTCGAACGGTCGCTCCGACGGCAGGCGCCCCGCCGGGCCGACCTCTCGAAGGTGGCCCGGATCACCGACTTCCTCCCCACCGACGATCTCACCGAGGTCCCCGACCCGTACTACGGCGGCGCCGACGGCTTCCGCCACGTCTTCGACCTGCTCGAGGAAGCCTCCACCGCCATCCTCACCCACGCGGTCGCGGTTCGCTCCTGACCGTGGACGCTGCCGCCGTCGAGGTGTTGGGCCGGCTGCTGGAGTCGGAGGTCGTGCGGCACAGCTCGGTGGGCGGTGGCTGCATCGCCGACGCCCGCCGGGTCGAGCTCGCCGACGGGCAGGTGGTGTTCACGAAGTCGGGCGACCGGCTGCCGGCGGGGTTGCTGGAGGTCGAGGCGGAGGGGCTCCAGTGGCTCGAGTCGGCGGAGGCGATCGCCGTGCCGACGGTGCTGGCCGTGTCGTCGGACCCGCAGCTGCTGGCGCTGTCGTGGATCGACGCCGGCCCGTCGCGTCCCGGCACCGCCGAGCGCTTCGGGAGGTCGCTGGCCGGGCTGCACGCCGCCGGCGCTCCCGGCTTCGGCTGGCATCGCGACGGGTTCATCGGTTCGCTCCCCCAGCGCAACACGCCGCCGGCCGACGACTGGCCGTCGTTCTGGTTCTCCCGCCGGATCCTGCCGCTGGCGCGGGGCGCGTGCGATCAGGGTGCGCTGTCGTCGTCGGCGCCGGCGCTGGTCGACCGCCTCGGCGACCGGCTCGAGGCGCTGGCCGGTCCGCCCGAGCCGCCCGCCCGGGTGCACGGCGACCTGTGGTCCGGCAACGTGATGGTCGACCTGGGCGGCTGGCCGTGGATCGTCGACCCGGCGGCGTACGGCGGCCACCGCGAGGTCGACCTGGCGATGTACTCCCTGTTCGGCTCGCCGACGCCCGCCTTCTTCGCCTCCTACGAGGAGGTCCACCCGCTCGCCGACGGGTGGAGCGATCGACTCGGCCTCTGGCAGCTCGAGCCCCTGCTCGTGCACGCCAACCTGTTCGGCGGCAGCTACGGCGCCCGGGCGCTCGACATCCTCCGCCGCTTCACCTGAAGGTTCGTCGGCTCGACCTCTCTAGCGGAGGCTGTGGATGCGGGTCTGGACGTCGACGAAGTCGGGGTCGCTGGTCGCCACCCGCTGGAACAGCTCGCGGGCCCGGGGGGCGTCGCCCGCCCGCTCGTAGAGGTCGGCCAGGACGTAGGCCACCCGCAGGTGGTGGGGCTTGGCCTTGCGGGCCGGGCGCACGCCGGGCTCGAGCAGCTGCAGCGCCTCGGGCAGGCGGCCCTGGTCGGCCAAGGCGCCGGCGGCGACGATGCGACCCTCGGCCACGAGCTCGCTGCTGGGGCTGACGGTGCTCAGCTCCTCCCAGAGCTGCTCCACGTCCTTGTAGCGGCGCATGGCGCGGTAGCAGTCGGCGAGGACCGGGTGCTGGTCGACGCTGCCGGTGAGGTTGCGGAAGGCCTCGAGCTCGGCGATCGCCAGCTTCCAGCGGCCCAGGCGGTAGAGGGTGAGGCCGTAGAGCTCCCGCAGCGCCGACGCCCGGGGGGCGCTCTCGGCCAGGGGGCGGAGGATGCGGCGGGCGTCCTCGAAGCGGCCGCGGCGGAAGGCCTCGCCGGCATCGCGCATCCGTTGCTGGGCGCGGGCGGCCTTGGTGGCGCCGAGAGCGGCGCGCAGCTCGTCATCGAGCGCGGTGTCGCGCTTGGCTGCGGCTGCCTCCAGCTCGGCCGCCGTGACCTCCTCGTCGGCGATGCCGGTCAGTGCCGCCGGCGGTGCCGGAGCGACGCCGCGCGGCGTGCGACCCCGCTTGACCGCACCCTGGGCCTCGTCGCGGACGACGCCCTCGTCGATCCACTCCTCGGGCTTCCAGTCGGGCTTCGGCGCGGCGGCATCTTCCCGCTGGTTCTCCCGGGCCGCCTCGTTGGCCAAACGCCAGGCCGCCGACGCCGTCTCCTCCGACAGTCGCGCCGCACCCCGGCGAGTCACCCCACCCCAGCTGGCCGGGGCGTTCTCCACCTCGTCCGGCTGTCGATCCCGCCGATGCCCCCCTGCGTTCCCACGCGACCCGCCCCGGTCTGCTCCGGCAGGGCCCCGACGCCGATCGCCACCCGACGCATCGTCGTCGCCGTACCGCCGACCTCGACCCGGCGCCGGCTTCCCGGACGTCTCCGAGTCACTGCCATATCGTCGTCCCTGGCCTGCTCCCGGCTTCGACCTGCCGGATGTCTCCGAGTCGCTCCCGTATCGTCGTCCCTGACCTGCTCCCGGCTTCGACCTGCCGGATGTCTCCGAGTCACTGCCGTACCGTCGTCCCTGACCCGTTGCGCGCTTCGGCCTCTCGGACGTCTCGGCATCCTGGCTGAACCGTCGTCCCCGGCCTGCCGGGGGCCGCGGCTTGCCCGACGTCCCGGCGTCGTCGCCGTAGCGGCCTTCCTGCCGGCTCCGACTTCCGGAGGTCGGCCGAGCCGAGCTCGAGCGGGCCGGGCGCCCGGCATCGTCGCTGCGACGGGCACCCGGCGCTCCTCCACCACGACCGGGCGGGCGACCTCGGCCGGTTCCCTGGCCCGACGAGTCGTCCCGACGCCCCGCTCGAGGCGGGCCACCCGATCGACCCGTGTCGGCAGAACGGCCACTGCCGCCGGTGGTCCGACGCGGTGCGCCGCGGCCGGGGGTGGATCGGCCAGAGGAAGGGCGGCGGTCGGCGGGGGGCATCTGACCAGGCTACCGCCTAGGACATGGCCGAAATGGCGCCAAAACGACGAAAGGAGACCACCCAATTGAGTGGTCTCCTTTCAGGAGAAATCCGGCGGCGACCTACTCTCCCAGGCAGTCTCCCACCAAGTACCATCGGCGCAGGAGGGCTTAACTTCCGTGTTCGGAATGGGAACGGGTGTGACCCCTCCGCTGTGGCCACCGAAATCTGTTGTCAATCAAGGGGTGCGCCACCTAAGGCGCCCGCTCCTTGAGCACTTCATAGCGAGCACGAACGTCATTGTAAATCCAAGCCCTCGGCCGATTAGTACCGGTCGGCTACACACGTTACCGTGCTTCCACCTCCGGCCTATCAACGTGGTGATCTACCACGGGCCTTACCAGGTTAACCCTGTGAGGAACCTCATCTAGGAACGGGCTTCGCACTTAGATGCTTTCAGCGCTTATCCCTTCCGCAGGTCGCTAACCAGCAGTGCACTTGGCAGTACAACTGGCACACAAGAGCTGCGTCCGTCCCGGTCCTCTCGTACTAGGGACAGCCTTCCTCAAGTTCCTTACGGCTGTGGCGGATAGGGACCGAACTGTCTCGCGACGTTCTAAACCCAGCTCGCGTACCGCTTTAATGGGCGAACAGCCCAACCCTTGGGACGTGCTACCGCCCCAGGATGCGATGAGCCGACATCGAGGTGCCAAACCTTCCCGTCGATATGGACTCTTGGGGAAGATGAGCCTGTTATCCCCGGGGTACCTTTTATCCGTTGAGCGACGGCGCTTCCACACGCAACCGCCGGATCACTATGCCCTGCTTTCGCACCTGCTTGACGTGTATGTCTCGCAGTCAAGCTCCCTTGTGCCATTGCACTCGACGCCTGATTGCCAACCAGGCTGAGGGAACCTTTGGGCGCCTCCGTTACTCTTTAGGAGGCGACCGCCCCAGTCAAACTACCCACCTGGCACTGTCCCTGACCCGGATAACGGGCCCAGGTTAGAATCCCGGCATACGCAGGGTCGTATTTCAAGGTTGACTCCACACTGACTAGCGCCAATGCTTCCAAGTCTCCGACCTATCCTACACAACGCATACCAAAATCCAATACCAAGCTGCAGTGAAGGTCCACGGGGTCTTTCCGTCCTGCCACAGCTAACGAGCATCTTTACTCGTACTTCAATTTCGCCGGGTCGGTGGTTGAGACAGTAGGAAAGTCGTTACGCCATTCGTGCAGGTCGGAACTTACCCGACAAGGAATTTCGCTACCTTAGGACCGTTATAGTTACGGCCGCCGTTTACCGGGGCTTAGGTTCAGAGCTTCGCCCTTGCGGACTAACCCTTCCCCGTAACCTTCCGGCACCGGGCAGGCGTCACAGCGTATACGTCGTCTTGCGACTTAGCACGCTGCTGTGTTTTTAGTAAACAGTCGCTTTCCCCTGGTCTCTGCGGCCCGTTCGAACGCAGGACGCGAAGTCCATTGCCCTACTGAGGCCCTCCTTCTCCCGAAGTTACGGAGGCATTTTGCCGAGTTCCTTAACCACCGTTCTCCCGATCGCCTTGGTATTCTCTACCTGTCCACCTGTGTCGGTTATGGGGTACGGGCGCTGTGCCAACTGCTTAGCGGCTTTTCTAGGCAGCATAGGATAGGTGACTTCGCCTGAAACGGCTCGGTATCACGTCTCAACCTTGATGGGGCCCGGACTTACCTAGTCCCCGGTCTACACGCTTACCCCAGGACAACCATCGCCTGGGTTCACTTACCTTCCTGCGTCCCCGCATCGCTTGCCTCCTTCAGGTGGGTCGGTTCGTTCCCGAAGGAACAGCCCCTTAGCAACCCGAGCTCGGCATGATCGCGGGCACAGCGGTACCGGAATATCAACCGGTTGTGCATCGACTACGCCTGTCGGCCTCGCCTTAGCTCCCGACTTACCCTGGGCGGATTAGCCTTCCCCAGGAACCCTTGGACATTCGGCGGAGGGGTTTCTCACCCCTCTTTCGCTACTCATACCTGCATTCTCACTCGACCACGGTCCACGACTGGTTTACACCGCCGCTTCACTCCGAGATCGACGCTCCCCTACCACTCCTACGTAAGTAGAAGTCCGCAGCTTCGGCTCTGTACTTGAGCCCCGTTACATTGTCCGCGCAGGACCACTCGACCAGTGAGCTGTTACGCACTCTTTCAAGGATGGCTGCTTCTAAGCCAACCTCCTGGCTGTCTGGGCAGTCCCACATCGTTTACCACTTAGTACAGAATTAGGGGCCTTAGCTGGCGATCTGGGCTGTTTCCCTTTTGTCCACGAAGCTCATCCCCCGCGGACTCACTGCCGCGCTCTGGAATCATGGCATTCGGAGTTTGGTTGGGGTCGGTAAGCTTGTAGGCCCCCTAACCCATCCAGTGCTCTACCTCCATGATTGAACGCGCGACGCTGCACCTAAATGCATTTCGGGGAGAACCAGCTATCACCGAGTTTGATTGGCCTTTCACCCCTACCCACAGGTCATCCCCCAGGTTTTTAACCCTGGTGGGTTCGGCCCTCCACGGGGTCTTACCCCCGCTTCAGCCTGCCCATGGGTAGATCACTCGGCTTCGGGTCTACAGCATGCGACTGAACGCCCTGTTCAGACTCGCTTTCGCTCCGGCTTCCCATCACTGGTTAACCTTGCCACACACCGTAACTCGCAGGCTCATTCTTCAAAAGGCACGCCATTGAGGCCTTGTCAGAAGACAAGACGACTCTTTGACTGCTTGTAGACCAACGGTTTCAGGTACTATTTCACTCCCCTCCCGGGGTACTTTTCACCCTTCCCTCACGGTACTCGTGCGCTATCGGTCACCTGAACATACTTAGCCTTACGAGGTGGTCCTCGCAGATTCACGCCGACTTTCACGGTTCCGGCGTTACTTGGGATGACGATCCGAGGCTGCATGCCTTTCGTGTACAGGACTCTTACCTGCTGTGGTGTGCCGTTCCAGAACACTTCCACTAGGCAGCAACTTTGTAACTCGGTCCTAACTCTGGTGCATTAGGTATCGGTCCCACGACCCCGAAGTGGCAAGGCCACCAGGCTTTAACACCACTTCGGTTTAGGCTGATCCGCTTTCGCTCGCCGCTACTCACGGAGTCACTGTTGTTTTCTTTTCCTCGCGGTACTGAGATGTTTCAATTCCCGCGGTTCCCTCTACCAGCCCTATGTGTTCAGACTGGAGTAACACCCTTGCGGGTGTTGGGTTGCCCCATTCGGACATCTACGGATCAAAGCTTGGTCGGCAGCTCCCCGTAGCTTTTCGCAGCCACCCACGTCCTTCATCGGTGTCAGGTGCCAAGGCATCCACCGTTGGCCTTTTGTAGCTTGGAAGAACAAAGATGCTCGTGCTCGCTATGTAGTTCTCAAAGAGCGCAGAAGCCCGAGGACGCCGATGGATACAGGCGGTGCCTCGGGCAGTAAAGAGAGGATCAGAGATCACTCCCTCAAAACAGAAGAGAGGACAGTAAACCGATCAGCGAGCACTCGTGAGGAGGAAACACCTTCAACCCTCGAGCATCTTCGATCGGACCAAGCGAGTGTTCAACATTCGGGAGTCGCCCCTACAGATGTAGAAGCAATGACTCCTTAGAAAGGAGGTGATCCAGCCGCACCTTCCGGTACGGCTACCTTGTTACGACTTCACCCCAATCGCCGACTCCACCTTCGACGGCTCCCTCCCCGAGGGGTTGGGCCACCGGCTTCGGGCGTCTCCGACTTTCATGGTGTGACGGGCGGTGTGTACAAGGCCCGGGAACGTATTCACCCCGGCGTTGCTGATCCGGGATTACTAGCGACTCCGGCTTCATGGAGTCGAGTTGCAGACTCCAATCCGAACTGAGACCAGCTTTATGGGATTCGCTCGACCTCGCGGTTTCGCAGCCCTTTGTACTGGCCATTGTAGCATGTTTGCAGCCCTGGACATAAGGGGCATGATGACTTGACATCGTCCCCACCTTCCTCCGAGTTGACCCCGGCAGTCTCCCAAGAGTCCCCACCATTACGTGCTGGCAACATGGGACAGGGGTTGCGCTCGTTGCGGGACTTAACCCAACATCTCACGACACGAGCTGACGACAGCCATGCACCACCTGTGCAGGACCCCGAAGGACACCGTATCTCTACGGCTTTTCCCTGCATGTCAAACCCAGGTAAGGTTCTTCGCGTTGCCTCGAATTAAGCAACATGCTCCGCCGCTTGTGCGGGCCCCCGTCAATTCCTTTGAGTTTTAGCCTTGCGGCCGTACTCCCCAGGCGGGGCACTTAATGCGTTAGCTACGGCACGGAGTCCGTTGAATAGACCCCACACCTAGTGCCCAACGTTTACGGCGTGGACTACCAGGGTATCTAATCCTGTTCGCTACCCACGCTTTCGCTCCTGAGCGTCAGTACCAGCCCAGAGTGGCGCCTTCGCCGCTGGTGTTCCTTCCGATATCTGCGCATTTCACCGCTACACCGGAAATTCCCCACTCCCCTACTGGACTCTAGCTATAGCAGTATCGGGTGGCGTCCCCAGGTTGAGCCTGGGGTTTTCACACCCGACTTACTAAGCCGCCTACGAGCTCTTTACGCCCAATGATTCCGGACAACGCTTGCACCCTACGTGTTACCGCGGCTGCTGGCACGTAGTTGGCCGGTGCTTCTTCTGTAGGTACCGTCTGTGTTCGTCCCTACTGAAAGCGGTTTACAACCCGAAGGCCTTCATCCCGCACGCGGCGTTGCTGCGTCAGGCTTTCGCCCATTGCGCAAGATTCCCCACTGCTGCCTCCCGTAGGAGTCTGGGCCGTGTCTCAGTCCCAGTGTGGCTGATCGTCCTCTCAGACCAGCTACCCGTCGTTGCCTTGGTGAGCCGTTACCTCACCAACAAGCTGATAGGCCGCGAGACCGTCCCGAAGCGGCTGACCATTTCCACTCCTCGCCATGCGACGTGGAGGGGATATCCGGTATTAGACCCCCTTTCGAGGGCTTATCCCAGTCTTCGGGGAAGGTTTCTCACGTGTTACTCACCCGTTCGCCACTAAGTCTTCCCCAGTGTTGCCACTGGTTGGACTTCGTTCGACTTGCATGTGTTAAGCACGCCGCCAGCGTTCGTCCTGAGCCAGGATCAAACTCTCCATCGAGATCATCCGACATCCATCACCTAAGTGGTGATGACTGCCGTTAGATCAGAAGAGCTATCCAAATCCGAGGGAATTAGTCTCGGACGTGGTGCTCGAGATACTGCTGACACCGAAATCAATACAGTGCTGATTGCACTGCTTGGGTAAATTGACGGTGCGTAAAATGACACGATCTCGTCTTCGGCGACCGAAGTCGCTTCGGAGGAGATCGCCCGCACTCGCTCTCTCGTCCTCTCTTCTGTTTTCAAGGAGCGCCTCAAGGCCGCGACACATGTTCCAGAAGGAACTTCGGTGCCGGGTGGCTCTGACTTCCTTGCCCCCGCTCCCGACCTCAGCGGCCGTGGGGGGCGAGGAGTTAATCTAACGATCACCCTGAGCGTCGTCAACTCGAGACGGTGTGAATCCCGAACTTTCTTCGGAACCGCTGCTCAGGAGTACCGCGTAACTCTTCTTGCCCTTGCGAATCAGCACGTAACGGCCGTGTCGGACGTCATCCGGACCGATCTCACGATCGGGCCCGACACGCTCGCCGTTCACGTACACCGCTCCGGCTTCGAGGCTCCGACGTGCGTCACTACGTGACGACGCCAGGCCTGCAGCGATCAGAACGTCGACGACGCCGGATCCATTCCCACCGGCCGGCATCGGCGCCGTCGGCACCTCCCGGGCCACCGCGGCCAGCGCCTCGGGGCCGGCCGCGTCGACCGAACCGCCGAACAGCACCGCCGACGCCTGCTCCGCGGCCACCGCAGCCGCAGCGCCGTGCACCAGGCTCGTGACCTCCCGGGCCAGCGCCCGCTGGGCCGACCGTTGCTCCGGCGCCTTCTCGTGCGCGGCCACGAGCTCGTCGACGTCGGGGATCGGCAGCAGCGTGAACGTGAGGAGGAACTCGCGGACCTGGCGGTCGTCGGTGTTCATCCAGTGCTGGAAGAACCGGTAGGGGCTGGTGCGCTCCGGGTGCAGCAGGATCCGGGCGCCGGTGGACTTGCCCAGCTTCGACCCGTCCGGCGCCAGCAGCAGCGGCCACGACAGGGCGTGCGCCGGCTCGCCCCGCACCCGGCGGATCAGGTCGACGCCCTGGACGATGTTGCCCCACTGGTCGGACCCGCCGATCTGCAGCTCGACGCCCATGTTGTCGTGCAGCCACAGGTAGTCGAACGCCTGCAGGAGCATGTAGCTGAACTCGGTGAAGCTGATGCCCTGCTCGCTCGCCATCCGGTTCTTCACCGACTCGCGGGCGATCATCTGGTTGACGGTCACGTGCTTGCCGACGTCGCGGAGGAAATCCAGCAGGGTGACGTCGGCCGTCCAGTCGCGGTTGTTCACCAGCACGGCACGGTCGTCGTCGAAGCGGACGACCCGGGCGATCTGCTCCTCGAGGGCGGCGACGTTGGCCGCCAGCGTGGCCTCGTCGAGCAGGTTGCGCTCCTCGGAGCGACCGCTCGGGTCGCCCACCATGCCGGTGGCCCCGCCGGCCAGCGCCACCACCCGGTGACCCGCGTCCTGGAAGCGGCGCAGCACCAGCAGGCCGATCAGGTTGCCGATGTGCAGGCTGTCGGTGGTGGGATCGCAGCCGTAGTAGAGGGTGATCGGCCCCGAGGCGAGACGCTCGGCCAGCGCCGTGCGATCGGTCGTGTCGTGGATCAGCCCACGAGCCTCGAGGTCGTCCAGGATGGTCACTGCAAGATGCTCCCCGCGTGGCGGTACCAGGTCCAACCGATTCTCGCCGATCCCGACTGGACGGCGACGCACCCGGCTGGCGAACCTTGTGCCTTGTCCCGAGTCCGGATCCTCTTGGCAGCCGTCGTGGTCGGGTTGGTGAGCATGTGGGTGTACGTGCTCTTCCTGGCGTTCGGGCCGGGGCGGCAGCCGCCGGTCGACCGCTTGGACGACCCCGAGTTCGCGGTGGCCGCCGAGGACGTGTGCAGTGCCGCAATAGCCGACGTCGAGGACCTGCCCGTCGCCAGCCAGGCGCACTCGGCGACGGAGCGGGCCGCGGTGCTGCGGCAGGCCAACGGGATCTTCACGGGGATGCTGTCGGAGCTCGACGGCCTGACGACCCTGGCCCCGGCCGGCGAGCAGCGCGACCGGACCGAGCGCTGGCTGGACGACTGGCAGGTGCTCCTGGCCGACCGCGAGGCCTACGCGACGGCGCTGTCCGACGACCCCGAGGCGCAGCTGCTCATCTCCGAGAAGCCCGGCACCGGCCGGCACATCACGGGCTGGATCGACGAGTTCGCCCTGGCCAACAAGATGGACGACTGCGCCACGCCCGCCGACGCCTGAGCATCTGACTACGGATCGGAAGCCGGCGCGAGGCGCTCGGCGCGGCGGGCCTGCACCTCGTCGCCGGCGGTACGGCAGGCGGCCGCCACCTGCCGGGCGACCTCGGTGCGCCACGGCTCGGTCGTGAGGACGTGGGCGGCGGCCGCCACGAGCACCTCGGGTGGGGCCGCGGCCGTACCGGCCGCGACGAGGGACTCGGCTACGTCGAGCTGCAGGCGCTCGGCCGCTCGGCGGGCCTCGTCGAGCGATGCGGTGTAGGCCTCGTCGGCGGCGAAGCGACCGCGGAAGAGGGCCCAGGTCGCCGGCGCGGCGGCGCGGGCGTGCCGGCGCTCGGCCTCCGCCAGGTCGGTGCGGGCGTGCACCACGAGACGGTCGCCCTGGGTCGTCACGAACCGCGACGGCTCGCCCGGCGGTCGGTCCGGCTCCAGCACCAGGCGCACCTCGCTCAGCGCCGTACGGAGCGACGTGCGGCCCTTCAACGGGTCGCGCTCGGGCCAGACGGCCTCGATCACCTCCTCACGGGCGAGCCCGCCGCCGCCAGCCAGCGCCAGCACCAGGAGCACCTCCCGGGCCTTGCGGGAGCGCCAGGCGCCGTCGAGCACCGCCTGACCGTCGACGTGGACCGTCACCGGGCCCAGCAGACCGACCTCCAACCCCGGCGGTCCCGGGGCGGGGAGCCACCGGCGGGCCGCCGCCTCCACCGGGGCGTAGCCCAACCGCCGGGTGGCGGCGACGGCCCGGCCGGCCCGGGTGCGGCCGACGACGTCGCCGGCGAGGGCCGCGCCCACCTCGGCGACGAGGTCGGCGTGCAGGCGGGCGCAGGTGTCGACGGTCCCCAGCCGGCGCCGCAGCTCGTCGGCGACGGCCGTGGCCTCCTCCCAGCGGCCCGCCCGGGCCAGGCACCAGGCGTGGGGCGGCGCGGCCAGCAGCAGGTCGAAGCCCCCGTGGGTGGCGGCGGCGCGGTACCCCGCGGCCGCCGCCTGAGCGGCCGCCGCGTCGTCGCCCTGCGCCAGCGATCGCCGTGCCGACAGCGCCGCCGCGGCCGCGTGCCACCCCGCGGCCCGCAGCCGTTCGACGGCCGGCGGCACGGCCGCGAGGACGTCCTGGTGGAGGGCGACCTCGCCCGCCACCCACCACACCAGGGGCGCCTCACCGTCGGACCCGTCGTACCCGGCCACGACGGCCGCGGCGCCGTCGACGTCGCCGGCCCAGAACCGCGCCAGCGCCAGCCACCCCGCCGCGGTCGCTCCGCCCGCACCCCGCAGGGCCGACTCGAGGACGGCGGCGGCCGAGGCGAGCTGGCCGCGGTGCAGCAGGATCGTGCCCACCGCCACCTGGGCCTCCGCCCGCTCCCGCGGGTCCCGCGCCGCCGCCAGCCGCTGCTCGGCACCCGCCAGGGCCGTGTCCATCTCGACGGTGGCCCGCGCCGAGCTGAGGAGCGGCGGGAGGCGGTGACGCAGGTCGGCCGGCAGGCGGTAGAGCAGCGGCAGCACGGCCTCGGGCGACACCGCGCTCGCCCGGTGCGCCAGCAGGTCGGCCGCGCCCGCAGGGTCGCCCACCTCCAGCAACAGGTCGGCAGCGGCCACCGGGTCGGACTCCGCCAGCACCGGGGCGACACGCCGGGCGACCTCGCGCAGCCGGTCCGCTCCCAGCCGGTCCTGCAGCGGTCGCCGGACGAGGTCGAGCAACGCCCAGCCGTCGCCCACCGGCCGCAGCAGGGCGCTCGATCCGGCGAGGTCGACCAGGCGCCGGGGGTCGAGTTCGAGCGCCCTCAGCTGTGCCGGAACGATCGCCGGGACCAGCGACACCACCGCCAGCAGGTCCTCGGCACCCTCGCCGAGGCCCGCCCGGTCGAGCAGGGCGTCGACCGCGGCCGCCAGGTCGCCCCCCTGGGTCTCGGCCAGCACCGCCACTGCGGTCGCCCAGCCCGAGCTCGCCGCGTGGATCTCGGGCGCCAGGCCGGTGTCGCGGCCATGCAGGGCCAGCAGGGCGCCGACCTCGTCGGCGGTGAACGCCAGCTCGTCGGGGCCGACCACCCGCACCTGGCCGACGCTGGCCCGCCCGAGCAGCCCCGCCGGCCGGTCGGCGCTGCAGACCACCACCCGGCAGCCCGGCGGGGCGAGGGCGAACACCTCGGCCAGCACGGCGTCGCACTCCTCCGGCCGGGCCAGGTCGTAGTCGTCGACGACGAGGAGCGCCGGGCCCTCACCGAGCACGTCGAGCAGCGCCGCGGCCCGCTCGAGGGGCGTGGCCCCCGGGGCGGACGCCTCGACACCAAGGGCCGCCGCCACCAGGCGGACCAGGTCGTCGGCCCCCGAGGCGCCGGGAGCGATGCGGCACCATCCCGTGCGGACCCCGCCGTCGGTGTGGCCCAGCAGCTGCGCGGCCGCCACCGTCTTGCCCGACCCCGGCGGCGCCACCAGCAGGCAGGCCGGCTCGTCGCCACCCGCCAGAAGGGGGCGCAGGCGCGGGCGCTCGACGGCTCGGGGCAGCTGTGGAGGCCGGGTGAGTACGTCGAGCAGGGCCATGCGATGTGGGCTGGAACCTAGTGCTGGTGGGTGGCTCAGTAGGCTCCGTCCGTGGCGGCAGAAGCCCTCGTCGGCCGGGAGATGGGTCGCTACCTGATCCAGGCCGTTATCGGCACGGGTGGGTTCGCCGTCGTCTACCGGGCGGTCGACACCGTGCTCGAACGGACCGTCGCCCTGAAGGTGCTCGACCCCGCGTCGCACCGCGACCCGACCATCGGCCGGCGGTTCGTCCTCGAGGGCCGGGCGGCGGCGAGCCTCGACCACCCGGCCATCGTCCCGGTCTACGACGCCGGCGAGCACGACGGTGTGCTGTGGATGGCGATGCGGCTCGTGGAGGGCAGCACGCTCGACCAGGCGCTCGGTGCCGGCCGGCGCCTCCCGCCCGACGAGGTGATCGCCGTCGTCGAGCGGATCGGCTCGGCCCTCGACCACGCCCACGAGCGGGGCGTCGTCCACCGGGACGTCAAGCCGTCGAACCTGCTGCTGGAGCGGGACGACCCCTACCGGGCCCACCTCGCCGACTTCGGCATCGCCGCCACCGCCCGCTCCGTGGGCCGCTACACGGCCGGGGCCCTGGGCACCGCGGCCTACATGGCGCCGGAGCAGGCCCGCCCCAGTGAGGTCGGACCGCCGGCCGACCTCTACTCGCTCGCCTGTGTGGCCTACGAGATGCTGGCCGGCCGGCGCCTGTTCCCCGGCGACGACTACGTCGCCCTGCTGTACGCCCACGCCACCGAAGCGGTCCCACCGATGGGGCACCCGGCCGTCGACGCCGTGCTGCACCGGGCCCTCGCCAAGGCACCCGCGGGGCGCCCGACCTCCGGTGGTGCCCTGGCCCACGAGCTCCGCCAAGCACTGGCCCCGCCACCACCGCCGCTGCCACCACCACCGCCCGCCGAGCCACCGTCGCCATCGCCGCCGGCGGGACGGGCGGGACCACGTCGGGGTCGGTGGCGGCTCGTCCCCGGTGCCGTGGTGCTGGTCGTCGCGGTCGGAGCCGGGACGGTGGCGCTGCTCGACCGGCGCTCCTCGGCGCCCCGGCGGGTGGACGACACCGCCGGCATCTCCTACGACCTGCGGCCCGGCTGGGACCTCGGCCGGGTCGAGCCCCCGCTCACGACGCTCGTGCGGGACGGCGACACCGAGGTCGTGACCCTCACCCACCGCCCGGCCGGGACCACCGACGCGGTCGCGGCGCTGGCCGACGCCGATCCGGCGGTCTGCCAGCGCGCCCCAGTGGCCTACGACGGGCTCGACAGCGGGGCGGCCGCCGCCCGCTGCGACAACCCGCAGGGAGCCGAGCCGGCGACGGCCGTCGGAGTCGTCGCCGGCGACGACTTCTGGCTGATCACGGTGGCGCCGGGCGTCGCGGCCGACGACCGCGACGCCTTCCTCGCCAGCGTGCGCTTCGGTTAGGACACGCGGTCAGTTGACGTCGCTGTCGACGCTGTTGTCGCTGACCGTGGGGGTGCCGGTGTAGTCGACGTTGTGATCGGCGCCGTTGACGGTGATCTGGTCGACGGTGACGACGTCGACGTTGTGACCGGCGCCGTTGACGGTGACGACGCCTGCCTGCTCGACGTTGACGTTGTTCTGGTTGCCGTTGACGGCCACGCTGGCGCACGAGCCGACGAGGTCGACGTTGAGGCCGCCCCCGTTGATCACCACGTTCTCACCGCCGCTGCAGGTGGCGTCGCCGCTCTCGCTGATCGTCAGGTCGTCGCTGCCCGTGGCGGCATCGTCGTCGTCGTCCGTCCTGTCGCCGCCGGCGTCGTCCGAGCCGTCGCCGCTGTCGTCCGAGCTGTCGTCGACCGTGCACGCCTGGCCGTTGATCGTCACGTTGCCGTCGGCGTCGACCTGGACCTCGTTGCCGTCGATCTGGATGCTGTCGTCACCGTCGCTGATGTCGATCTCGGAGCCGTCGATCGAGATGGAGCCGCCGTCGCCGTCGCTGATGTCGATCTCGCTGCCGTCGAAGGAGATCGAGCCGTCCGAGTCGACGACGCAGCCGTCCCCACCGCCGCCCTCCGCCTGGGACTGCTCCACGGTGGTCTCGGTCGTGCCGGAGTCGATCGTCAGGCCCTGTTCGTCGTCGTCGCCCGAGCTGCAGGCACCCAGCAGCAGGGCGGTGACCGCCGTCAGGACAGCGACGGTCGCGGTACGGGTCGGGGTACGGGTCGGGGTGCGGGTCATCGGGGGTTGCTCGCCTTTCTCG